>JAYVHZ010000210.1:0-2643 GCA_043770645.1 Undibacterium sp.
ACACCATAACGCTCACTAGCATGATGTCCGCAAGCCAAGTACGCTACACCAGATTCTCTTGCCAGATGTACAGTTGGCTCTGATATCTCACCACTGATATACACACTAGCGCCCGCTTCAATCGCGCCACCAAACATATTTTGCGCAGCACCAGAACACCAAGCGATAGTGTCAACTCGCTGATCGGCGTCGCCAATCATCAATGCCTCGCGCCCAAGCTTTGCTGAAATATGCGCTGCTAGTTGACCGACAGTCACAGTTTCTCCTGCAGACTTTTTACCAAGCCAACCCAAATCATCCTCACCAAATCGTCCTGTAACTTCAAATCCGAACAAGGTCGCCAATTGCGCATTATTTCCCAGTACGGGATGAGAATCTAAAGGCAAGTGATAGGCAAATAAGGAAATGCCGTTATCGATTAAGGTTTTCAAGCGTTGAAATTTCTGTCCTATTACCCGCATATCTTCGCCACGCCAAAAATAGCCGTGATGTACCAAAACGGCATCCGCCTCCAAACGAACCGCTTCATCAAGTAAAGCTTGGCAAGCCGTCACACCACTGATAATGCGCTTAATTTCTTTGCGCCCTTCCACCTGAAGCCCATTTGGGCAATAATCACGGAAACGTGCGACTTGTAATTCATTGGCTAAGAATTGCGCAAGCGCATTCCTCTCGACTGATTTTCTTAACATACACTCCTCATGATGCGTCGTTTATGGCTGTTATTCGCTCAAACCGTCACTGTCGGTTTAGCACTATGGTTTATTGTAACTAGCTTAAAGCCCAATTGGGTGCAACAGGGCTTAGTGATCAATAAGAATTTGAGCCTGACTTCTTCAGCCACCTTAAAAGAAGCCCCAAGCAATAAGAGTAATGCACCCAGCTCTTATCATGTGGCCGCAAAACAGGCGATGTCTTCGGTAGTTAATATTAGCGCGACACGTAGCGCCAATAATAAAAATCCTCTTTTGAGTGATCCTTTCTTTAGGCGCTTCTTTGGCGAACAAGCTAAGCCCAGATCCGAGCGTCCTTCAAGTAGCGGCTCTGGTGTGATTATGAGTCCGCAAGGTCATATCTTGACGAACAACCACGTCATTCAAGGCGCGGGAGCGATTGAGGTTGCCTTGGCTGACGGTCGCCAAGCGACTGCCAAGGTGATTGGCACCGATCCTGACACCGATCTCGCCGTATTGCAAATCGATCTGAAAGATTTACCAACCATCACACTAGGCCATTCCGAAGAAGCTAACGTCGGCGATGTCGTCTTGGCGATTGGCAACCCGTTTGGCGTTGGTCAAACTGTCACAATGGGGATTATTTCTGCCTTAGGTCGCAATAGCGTCGGCATCAACACTTACGAAAATTTCATTCAAACTGATGCCGCCGTTAATCCTGGTAATTCTGGCGGGGCCTTGGTGGATGCAAACGGTAATTTGCTCGGCATCAATTCAGCGATTTATTCGCAAAATGGCGGCTCACTTGGGATCGGTTTTGCGATTCCCGTATCCACCATCAAAATGGTGATGGAAGCCATCATCACCGATGGACAAGTGGTGCGCGGCTATCTTGGCATTAGTCCAGAAGACATCACCGAAGAAATGGCGGAAAGTTTCAACATCAAACAAACCCAAGGCTCAATTGTTGCCGCTGTTGTGCGTGGCGGTCCAGCTGACCAAGCAGGTGTCAAGCCTGGCGATATCTGCGTTGCGATTGATGGCAAGCCATTTTTGAATAGTCGCGAGATGATGAATCATATAGCACAGCTCAAACCCAACTCCAAAGCCAAATTAAAAGTCGTTCGACAATCGAATGAGATTCAATTGGATATCGTGGTTGGCAAACGACCACCATTTAAACCGGAAGAATAATCACCATGCATGTAGCTGAACTTAGTCGATTTCTGTTCGAACTATCAGAAAACAATAACCGAGCCTGGTTTGTGATGAACAAGCCGCGCTACGATATTCTGCGTGCTGAGTTCTTACAAATGGTGACGCGACTGATTCAAGAGTTAAGCAAGGTCGATCCGGCAATCGCACAAAGCGATCCCAAAAAAGCCTTATTTCGCATCAACCGCGATGTGCGTTTTGCGACTGATAAATCGCCCTACAAGACCTACTTCTCCGCATCAATCTTGCCAAGTGGGCGTAAAAAACCGAGCGATGGTGGTGGTCCGGCTTATTATTTTCAGATCAGCCAAGACAATCGCTTGTTGTTTGCCGTTGGTGAATATATGCCGCCTTCAGACCGCCTAAAAAACATTCGTCAGCACATCATCGACGACAGTGCAGGCTTCAAAAAGCTAATTAAAAATAAAGCGATGAAGGACTGCTTTGGTGAATTGCAAGAAGAAGGGAAATTGATACGCCCACCAAAAGGCTATGATCCCGCACATCCTTTGATCGAATACCTAAAATTGAAAAGCATGATGGTGTGGACGGAATGCCCTTTAGACGGCATGTTATACGAAGACGTGCACAAGACACTGCTGAGCGGCTTCAAAACCGCCTTGCCTTTGGCGACTTGGCTGAGGGCAGCCAAGTTCAGTTAAGGCACTTTATTGATCAGGTGGCGTGGTCGGCGCTTGCGTCGCTTTGACAAAGATCGGCGCGATAAACAAACCCAATTCAAATAGCATCCACA
>JAYVHZ010000211.1:0-6236 GCA_043770645.1 Undibacterium sp.
TGCTTCAAAAAAGCAAACATCTGCATGTGCAAATTGTAGTCACGCAAAGCAACTACCCCGTGCTCAGCACCGACGATATTTACACCAACAATCAGAGGATTGGCATTACTCGCAGAAAACGCGGCGAACAAACTAGAGAAGACTTTAGAGGGTGCACTATTGCGTGATACATAGGTCTGCAAACGCAAAGCAAACTCCGCATCATCGATGCCCACGGTATCGCTCTGCGCTTCACGAACATAGTCTGCAATTTTTTTCTGTGCAGTAGAGTCTTGCGCTAAAAAATCAGCGAATTGTGCGAATGCCTGCTGCAATTCGGCTTGACTTGCTTGACTTGACAGCGCATCGATTTTCGCCGACAACTCAGGATGATCGGTAATCGGTGCGCTCTTGAGCATCGTTTCCAGATATTGTTGGTTCTCCGCTTTGGCTTGCTGCTTTAAGATCTTCAAGCCTTGATTGGTTGAATATTTGGAGATAGGCGAAAAGTAGCCGAATGTATTAAAAAAATGCTGGTCAGGTGCGACCTGCGGGTGAATATGATTATCAAAATCCACCACCGACCAAGTCGAGATTATTTCGCGATAAAAATTCGCATCTCTCCGTATAGCGTCCACTTTAAGACAAGATGGACTGACAGCAGCGATAGCCTGATTCGTCTCAATACGATACTTTTCTTGCTTTTTAGCTGGATCATTTTCACGATAAACACAAAAGCCTTGCTCCCCAACCCAATCCAAATAGGTCTCAGCGTAAATTGAACCCGAATAGTGATGATGAATATCGCCACCTTTCGGCAGCATCGTCATCAACATCGTCAATTCAGCTAAATACGGCTGCGGCTCTGCGATCAATTGCGCATAGTACTGACGCGTGGCTTGGAGATTCTGCTGCTTGAGATCAGCTGCCTTCGACGAGGCTGCGAATCCATGAAAAGATATGGCGCTGAGACAAAGGGCTAAGATTATTTTTTTCATGGCGTCACTTTCATTTTTCTAAAGACGAACTAAGGCCAGATTTTTTTCAGCAAAGCTGCCAAACGGTAACCAGCAAGTTTCGTTTGTTGATGCGTCATCGTCGTGCTCATTTCTATGTAGTTCCGCGGCAAAGTGATGAACCAGGAAGAAAACTCCACGCCACGACGACTAGTGACTTTAATTCTTTCGGTGGCAATGATATCGGTGTGTGCCAGTTTAGAGAGACTCAATCCTTCGTTTGCCCATTGTTCTGGCCAAGTACTGACATCGCCGCTCATGTCTGCTACAGGACTGCTATCGCGTATCAAAAGATCCGTGAACTCGGCAACCGAGCGAGCACCCGCATTACGCATCGCATTTTCGACCACGGTGACATCCCAATACAAATGCAAAGGCTTACCGACGCGCTTTGGTTTTTCGCCATCTGCAGCGGAAGCTGCCGCTTGCGCTTCATCGCGCTTTGCGAAGTCTTGATCGCGCTTAGTCCAAGTTCTTCTGTCCTCTACCAATAGATTATTTCCACCTTGCAGATCAAAGACATTGATGCCGTCGATCTCTTGCTTACTCGCAGGCGTGACGAATTGATTATTGCTATTGAGATAGGCTGCACCGACATGCAAAGGCTGGTGAATGTCACCGACCAAATGCGCGATCATCAGGAGTGCTTGACGTTCACTGAAACGCTGAGGATTGCTTAACTCAGTATTATTACCCTGCAATACGGCAATCGCTTGCTTGAGCGTTTGCACGATGTCGTGCGCTGTCGTTCCGACGCCACCGGCAAGGTAAGCTTTGTTTTGCACTGGTGTGTTTGTGTAGTGGTAAGCGTTATGCGATGGATTTTGTAAGACGAAGGCCTCCATCTCTGGCGTCTTTGGACCGCAAAATGTCCCTTTGGCACAGTCAGCCCAGACCGAAATCGATTGTAGGCTTTCGCCTTCTTTCAGTAATGCTTGCACTTTCGTTGCAGCATTCGTCCCTTTCAACAAACGGTCTGCAATTGCCCCTATCGTCTTATGACCCTCATCACCTGAGGCGATCGAATTACCTGCAGCGAGAACACCACAGAATATGATCATGAGTTTAATTTTTTTCATTGTCATCACTCTCAAAATCATTGAATTCTTTGAATCCGTCCAGCAGGATCCTTGCTACCAACTGGCGTACCAGCCTGGTCTCGTTGTTTAACATAGTGCATAAACGCATCGATATCTTTAACACCGCTGTCGACTCTGTTTCTACCCTGTAAAAACATCGGTAGACGATCACCACCACCGGCAATAAAATTATTTGCGGCGATACGATAGTCGGTTTTATCGTCAAGTTCGACACCATTTAACTTCACGCTGCCTGGTAACACGCGCTGCCCTATTGGACGCTTGCCGTCCCAGGTATAAGTAAATCCTTCGGAAACTTGCAACATCGTACGACCATCCACCGATTCACTATCAAACCACTTTTGCTCCTCTAGTAGCGCTTTAATCTGCGCCCCTGTTAGGCTCATCATCACCATGGTATTTCCAAACGGCAGTACCGTGGAATTTTGACCAAATGTGCTGACATTGCCTGCAACTGTTTCGAGATTGGCGCGAATACCTTTATTGTTCATAAAGACAATTTGTACGCCTAGGTGCTTAACGCCAGCAAGCTGTGCGTCGGCCACGATATTACCTAGAGGCGATTCACCCGCATCGTTGAGCTTGCGCGTAATGACGGGTAAAGCGAGACGCGCAACCGGTTTATCAATCATAGCCTGACTGCCTACTCTTGCTTTGTCCATCAAGCTAGTCAATGCTGGCGGAACTGGTGCTGAGGATGAGACAGTGTCTTCTGACATCAACATATTGCGGGCGTCGATACTGGATACTTGATGGCTTGTACCATCAACTGTAATTGCAATGCGCGTCAACAAATGACCATACATTTGCGCTTGCGTCACCACACGTCCATCTACTTTACAAACAAATCCTGTGTGGCTATGGCCGCTGACGATTAGACTGACGGCAGGGTCGAGTCGCTTCACAATATTGACGATGGGGCCTTTTAAATTGGAACATGCTGGCTGGTCGAAAGCTTCCGTCGTCGTGCCGCCTTCGTGTATTAGTACAACGAAAACTTTAACACCTAATTCTTTGAGAGCTGGGATAGTGCGATTGATCGCTTCTGCCTCGTCGATAAACTCGAGTCCTTTGACATTATCGCTAGCGACCATCATCGGCGTCTCACGCAACACCGCACCGATGAATCCGACTTTAACGCCTTTGACTTGTTCAATGTGATAGGCCGGAAAAAGTGGTTTAGCGGTGGCTTGATCAATCACATTGGCCGCGATATAGGAGAACTTCGCGCCGGAAAAATTGCCATCATATTTGCACGCTCTATCCGGACGTGGAGAGTCGCAACCGCCATGGATTTGCCGCTTAAGTTCTTTCAAACCATGATCAAATTCGTGATTACCTAAGGCGCTTACATTCATCCCCATTTTGCCCAAAGCATCAATGGTTGGTTCATCAGCGAATAAGGAAGAAATCGCCGGGCTGGCACCGATCAAGTCACCGCCACCGACAAACAATAAATCTTTATCTTGTTGTCGCCATGCTTGTAAATTTGCGCCAAGTACCTCGATACCTGCACCGAACGTCGATTGCGGAGCTTTGTCTGTGACTCGTTGAAAACTAATTTTTTCTTTTTCCAAATGACCGTGGAAGTCATTGATCGCAACCATGTTGATGACGATAGGTTCAATCTTCGGCGTAGCACAAGCCAATAGGCCGAAAGACAGAACTAAGCTAAATGCAGTTCGGATAAATGGGAACCAAGTGTATTGTGGTAATTGCATAATTTTTGAACTCACAGACGCTCTTCTACATCATTTATGGGTAATAAAAAGTCTGCGAATAAATTGGCAGACTCAACACAACTATTATCAGAAGCGATAAACGATAATGCCTCGATAGGAAATCAGGCCGTTCAACACGGTTCGGCCAATAAAAAACGGTCGGTGTCGCCACCAACCGTTTTCAAAGCACACACTAGTGATTAGAACTCATAACGCAATGTAGCTTGAACTGCCCATTGAGATTCGCCCCTGACTTGACGAACATCGTAGCCTTCAACCGTTGAACGGACGTTATAAACGTATTTACCTTGTGGATCTAAACCAGCAAAATCAACAAAACTACGCGCTTGTCCACCACCACTTTGGAAACCAACTTCGTTAATACGACCCCATCTCTTGTTGATCAAATTACCGAAGTTAAACAAATCCAAAATAAAGACAGCTTTGTTTTTCTTGTAAAGTCCAGGCAACTCCTGTGTAAAACGCATATCGATACTATTGGTCCATGGAGCAAAGCTAGCGTTACGCTTCACCACACTGCCCGCAGCATTCATCAATTCGGTGTTTTGATTCACAACACTCCAGAACCGTGTTTCATTGGTTTTATCGGTCGCTGTATCACCACGGAACACGACTTCACCAGAACCGAATGCTTTTGGAATGTACATTAAATCATTACCAAAAACGCCATCACCGTTTAAATCGTTGTTGACAGTCCAGCTGTATGGCTTACCACTACGACCTTCATAAAACACGCCGAACGTACTTTTGAGATTAGCAAACAGAGATTTTTGCCAAGTCAGACTCATATTGATACGGTCTTTTACTAGATAAGACGAATTTGATTCGACTTCCTCATTCGGATTCAGAATCGAACGTGCTGCCCAGTTAGAGTTTGCAACCGAGGAGGTCAAGCCACTGACTTCAGTCGCTTCCGTGTAAGTATAGGCAGCGTTCCAACCAAAGCCACTTGAGATAGGCTTAGACAAAGACAATGTCAGTAACTGACCGCCACCTTCACTTGTTTTAGACGCCACTAAGACATTGTTGTACTTCTCATTGCTCAAGGCCTTAGCACGGAAACCAGTACAAGCACCCGATGTTACCGTACCACCTGTCGAAGTCCAGCATGCTGGGTTATAGCCCTGTGGTGTGTAGAACAATTGACGACCATCAGTACCAGTTCTAGTTGCATCACCCAAGTTCAAATGTTGGTAGTAAATACCCTGCTTGTTGCGGGTATTTAAATATTCCGCACCGAAAATCAGACCAAACCATGGCAGTTGATGATCAAAAGCCAAATTGCCCTTCCATACCGCCGGCTGACCAAGACCAGGCTGTAGGAAATCGACGTTTGCTGCAGGTGTTGAGCCAACAAAATTAGTTGGTTGTTTAGTCGGATCCATGCTGAATGTGCCGTCTACAGTCGGACATGCTGCAAAACCGGATGTACCGCAACCAATGACTCTGGTAGCAACACCCGTGTTTGAGAATGGATTGGCCAACCAAACATTAGCCGCGGCACCTTGGAACAGGCCGAGTCCACCACGCACTTGCGTCAGACGTGCGCTTTCGATTGCATAGTTAAAACCAAAACGTGGTTGAATTAAATTTTGACCATCAACAGTCTGTGTGTTATCCAAACCAAATCCACCAGATTGACGAACACCTGTCGCCGCAACACCAGCAATCATAGGTGCTGCCGCTGCCGCATTTGCCAATGGACGTTCACTGATTGATGGCGCATCTAAACGTACGCCATACATGATTGACAGACTAGGATTAATCTTCCATGTATCTTGAATAAATGCACCAGTATTCTTCAAAGTAAATTTTGCAATCGCATTATTTAAAGAACCACCAGCGACCGGTACTTGGACAATATAGCTATTCGGACGGCCACGGCTAAAGTTTTCTAGCACTGCGGCTTCGACTTGTGCGGCGGTTGCAGTACTGCAATTGATCGCGCCGAAACTGTAAAAAGTCGCGGTAGCGTTAGTTATGCAATTGAAGTTGTAAGTGCCGTTAACGTTTTGCAAAAATGCATTATAGACTTCATTGTTGCTGTAATCACCACCAAACTTCACTTCGTGGCTACCGAGATTCCAGCTTGCACCGAAATACATATCCGCTGTTTTCGTGCGCAAAACATTATTTTGACGGCTAGCTTCCGTACCAAAATTCAGGAATCGAGATCCTGTTCCTATCGTGCTTGGCGAACCTGCTGGTAAGTTACCTGCGAAATTCAAACCGATTGATGGTAAATTCGCGTTATTTTTTGGAACGCTATCAGTATCGCGTGAAGACACTTTAAATTCAGTGGAAAATTGTGGTGTCCAGTCAGAAAATACTTGCGCGACGACTGATTCAACATTCTTATTTTGGCTCCACCAGTAGGAACTGAGAGATAAACCGCTTGA
>JAYVHZ010000212.1:0-14859 GCA_043770645.1 Undibacterium sp.
GCGGTGTTTTGTTGGGTGACACTGTCCATCTGTATGATGGCTTGATTGACTTGTTCAATACCGCTGGTTTGTTCCTGCCCAGCAGCAGTGATTTCGCTGATGATGTCGCTGACACGCTTGACGCTTTCGACAACTTCTTTCATCGTGCTGCCCGCGCTATCAACTAGCCTAGTACCTTGACTGACTTTCTCCACGGAGTCGTTAATCAATTCCTTAATTTCTTTGGCCGCACCAGCGGAGCGTTGTGCCAGACTACGCACTTCGGATGCGACAACCGCGAAGCCTCTGCCTTGTTCGCCTGCCCGTGCGGCCTCCACCGCCGCATTCAGTGCGAGGATGTTGGTTTGAAACGCGATTCCATCAATCACGCTGATAATGTCGACAATCTTCTTCGAGGATTCATTGATGGATGTCATGGTCGCGACGACTTCTGACACTACGCTACCGCCTTTTTCGGCAATGGCAGTCGCAGACTGGGATAAGACATTTGCTTGTTTTGCATTGTCGCTATTGTGTTTGACTGTTGCAGTGATTTCTTCCATAGACGAAGCAGTTTCTTCCAAAGAGCTTGCTTGTTCCTCGGTTCTACTCGACAAATCGAGATTGCCGCTGGCGATTTCAGTTGCTGCATGATTGATTTGTTCGGTTCCAGCACGTACTTCAGTGACGACGTTGAGTAAGCTCGCATTCATATCAGACAGTGCACGGATGAGTTGGCCTGTTTCACAAGTGCTTTCAGCTTCGATTTTATTGGTTAAATCTCCAGATGCAATGGATTGCGCGAATCCGACGGCATTTTGTAAAGGCTTGGAAACTATTCGCGCCAGCCAGATCGCCATAATGAATCCAATCGCAATACTGATGGCGATCGCAATCATAATCATCAGGCGCGCTTTGATAAATAAATTGCGACTATTCTCCGCAGCTTTCTTTCCGGCTACCTGCTGGGCGTCGACAATTTTATCCAACATGCCGCGCATTTTTTTGTTGCTGGCTGAGGATTCTGTACGTAACAAAGCGACGGCTTCGGCGGTTTTTCCTTCGCTTGCTAGCTTAGTAATGCGATCAGAAATCTGCGCATAAGCGTTGAATGCGACTAGTAGTTCATCAAGTGCTTTTTTGTCTTCGGAAGAATCCGCGTTTTTCATAAACTCGCCATGATTTTTACGAAAAGCCTCTATCGCTTCATTGGTTCTGTCTTGGTAGGTCTTGGTTAATTCCGGGGTTTCGGCTGTCGCTAGCTGAGCTTCTTGCGAGCGCATGCGCGATACGCTTTCCTTCATCCCCATGCCACTAATTGAGCTGGGCATTAAATCATTGCCCATCTCGTCGGCTGCTGTGTTTAAGCTGGTTAATTGAATAATGGCAAAAATGCCGAGTAGACAGGTAAGTAACAGAACAGCGACGAAGCCGAAAATTAACTTAGTGGCGATTTTAAGATCGTAAAACGCTTGCATTTGAATCTCCTTCGAGGGTCACTACAATGTTTCAAAAAGATAGTGGTGCGGTATCGACTATGCTCAGTTACTTAAATTAGCTTAAATTAATTCAACTTCGCTCATTTTCGTTTAAATGCATTGTAGGTTTTGAGGTCTGTATATTTGAAAACTGCGATCGAATTTTGATTTTCTTGATATCAACGGTCAAATCTGGCCTGCACTTATCTCATCAACAGGTCAGCTGCTTGAATGACACAAAGTCTTCAGTTGCGGAAAAAGTTGCAGAGAAATAATATACGTCAAAATCGAGCTTAACTTCTAATAATTTTTACAAAAAGGAATCGTAGTTGTATTTATGTATGTCAATTGAAGCGTGGTTATTGCTAAGCTAATTTCTTTGCTAAGACTTGCATAGTTTGAAATATTTATATACCTAGTCTATTTGTACATTGATTAACTGTCGTCGTTGCCGTTTGGTTGGGCGCTGTTGGAGTTGTGCCGCTGGCTCAGTGTGCAAACGACGATGTTCGGCGCGTTGCTGTCGTTTGGCGATGCTTTCGGCGGTTTCGGTATACATGGTCTGCGCAATGCTGGCGGCGCCGCGTACCTCAAGAATTCTGATGACTTCAATCGTCCAAACTTGTTCTGCATGATGAATTTCAAGTAAGTCACCGACTTTCACCGCATGAGCCGGTTTAATTCTGTCTTCATTTTGTAGCACGCGACCGAGTTCTACGGCATTGGTAGCCAGACTGCGTGTCTTGAAAAATCGTGCGGCCCATAGCCATTTGTCGATTCGGGTAGCGCTTAATGCTGGAGTTGGCATAGATGAATTCAGAAAGTTAACGGTACTGTCCTAATGTTGCGATACGCATCACGGTGCGATAAAACCAATAAGCTAATCTGTGCTTCAGGCGTTTTGGCCAAGAAAAACGCACCACACAATGTGGATCAATTTGTACCGCATCTAGTAAACCTTGCTGCAGATGGCGTTTCAAGTCCTCCGCAAAAGTCGGATCCAGCACCACGATATTCGCTTCATGATTGACAAATAAACTTAATCCATCAAAATTGCTAGAACCGACCGTCGCCCAGTGATGATCAATTACTGCCACTTTAGCGTGCAATTTCGTTTTACGATATTCAAAAATTTTAACACCGCTCGCTAGTAATTTGGGGTAATAAGATTGTGCAACCGCATCTTGGAGCTCAAAGTCGCCGACACCTAGCAGTAAGCTAACGTCAACACCACGTTGTGCGGCTTGAATCAATGCATTCCGAATTTTTCGTCCAGGTGCAAAATATGGATTGGCCAAAATCGCGCTTTCTCGGGCTGAGCCTAGTGCATTCAAATAGGCTTTTTGAATCGTACTTCGATTACGTAGATTGTCACGAATCACCAAAGCCGCCTGACTTAAGTGATCAGTCGAACTTACGGGTGGCATGCGTAGATTGACCGCCAGTTTTAAGCGCTGGATGAGCTGCAATTTTCCCATCTTTAGCCACTGCGCACTAACTTCCTTGTGGAGTGCAAACACCAGATTCCCTTGAACTTGTACCGCGAAATCCCAGCGCGGAAAAGGTAAAGGGATATTTCTACCATCATCAGTAACGCAGTCATCAATGATATTGATGCCGCCGATAAATCCGATTGCTTGATCAACCACCACCAGCTTTCTGTGGGTACGTGCCAAGCCGCGTTTAAACCAAGGATTGAATAAGCGACACTGCACACCTGCCTCTAAAAAATCATTCTGCAGTTGCTCAGTTTGGTTTCCGCCACCGATCCAATCAATAATCACCTGCACGCAAACGCCACGGCGCGCTGCTTCACAGAGTGCTTGGGTTACTAATTTTGCGGTGTGATCGTTGGCGTAAATATAGGTTTCTAACAGAACCTCATGCCGGGCTTGTTGTACAGATTTGATCAAAGCGGCAAAAAATTGATCTCCTGAATGCAGCAACTGAACTTGATTGCCATCGCAAAAAACCAGCTTAGCCATGATCGAAATTGACGTGCTTAAGTTTGATATCAACACAAATCGGGACATGGTCTGACAATTGTGACCAAGGTTTGCCGCTCAAGACATTCGCTTGTTCAACATCAAAACCCCGCAAATAAACGCGATCCAAACTAAGCCATGGTAGACCAGCAGGAAAGGTACGTGCGTGACAAGTATTGGATTTAAAAAAAGATTTGACGGAGGCTAAGGCATTGCGTTTGATCGGTAATTCTGTATGACTATGGTTAGCGATGTCAAAGGCTTCGATCACCCCTAAATCCTTGTATAAAGTTTGGCTCAGACCTTGGCTCCAGTCATTGAAATCGCCAGCAATAATCAGCGGTTGGCCTTGTTCCACTTGACTCTGAATTTGTGATATCAAGGCTTGTACCTGTCGGCGACGGCTGGCAGCAAAAAGGCCAAGATGAACGACAAAGCAGTGCGTCTGAACTGCACCGACTTGAATCTGTACATGCAAAATGCCTCGCTGTTCATAAGCGTGATCTGAGACATCATGATTGCTCGAATGCAGAATCGGTAAGCGGCTTAATAGGGCGTTGCCATGATGCCCATGCTGGTAGACAGCATTCATGCCATACACGCCGGTATGGGTTTCGCCAGCTAAGAAATCATGTTGACTCTGCTCTGGCCAGTTGCTGTGTTTTTTCGCATGATGATCATGCTGACCTTGCACCTCTTGCAAAAAAACCAGATCCGCATCCAGTAGTTTGATCGCTTCTTTAAGATCGTGAATATGTGTTTTGCGACCAAAAGCACTGACACCTTTATGGATATTGTAGGTGGCAATCCGTAATTTCATGTTGTCGCCTTTGATCGTATGAGTCGGTGTCGATAGGTATAGAGCTGATAGTCAGCATGTCGGACTATCTGTGGTGGCGCTGGGGTAATTGTAAAATTGCTTCCGCATTCGAGGCTGAAAAACACAGATCAGCCGCATCCCTCAAAGCTAACCACTGATAGCGTAAATGTTCCCTCGGAGCTAGTGTAACCGAAGTCGAACGAGGCACACAAAGTCCAAAAACGTATTCTTTGTTTTGCGTCACACCGGGTGCATAGCGATGTCGCCAAGTCGGATAAATTTCATAAATATTGGAAAGATGCCAGTCAGTTAAAGTGTGCGAAAGCGCATCGATTCCAGTCTCTTCCATCACTTCACGTTGTGCGGTCAACTCGAGAGCTTCATCCAAGCTATCTTTGGAGCCTGTCACTGACTGCCAGAAACCAGGTTTATCTGTGCGTTCCAACAGCAAAACGTCGAGTTCGGGGGTGTAGATGACGACTAAAACAGATTCGGGGATTTTGTATGTACTACGCATATTTTTGTAATGGCACGAATCTATGTGCGTTGGTTTAAACTGGCTCTCAGTATGCCATAGATCTATTTTTCATTTGAAGAGTGTCACGCTGTATGTTCATGCAAAACGTGACAGACCAATAAAAAACGGCAGATCAAATGATCTGCCGTTTTTACTTTGTCGCGATAAATCCGCTCAAGTTGTGTTCTACATAAACTTAAACGACCTTAGGCTCCGCTGCACGCAGACGAATATGCAATTCTTTTAATTGCTTTTCATCGACTTCCGACGGTGCTTGCGTCAGCAAACATTGTGCGCGTTGTGTTTTCGGGAAAGCGATCACATCGCGGATCGATTCTGCACCAGTCATCATCGTCACGATACGATCCAAACCGAACGCTAAACCACCATGCGGAGGCGCGCCGTATTGCAAGGCGTCGAGCAAGAAGCCAAATTTCAATTGTGCTTCGTCGTCATTGATCTTCAATGCGCGGAACACTTTGCTTTGGACATCAGCGCGGTGAATACGGACGGAACCACCACCGAGTTCCCAACCGTTCAAGACCATGTCGTAGGCTTTGGCGATACATTTGCCCGGATCTGTTTCCATCAAATCTTCATGACCATCTTTTGGTGCGGTGAATGGATGATGCGTTGCAGTCCAACGATCGTTTTCTTCATCGTGTTCAAACATCGGGAAGTCGATCACCCACAATGGACGCCATGCATCTTCAAACAGGCCATTATTTTTACCGAATTCGCTATGGCCAATTTTTACGCGCAAGGCGCCGATGGCGTCATTGACGACTTTAGCTTTATCAGCGCCGAAGAAAATCAAATCACCATCATTTGCGCCAGTCAACTCTATAATTTTCGCCAAAGCTGCGTCGTGCAAGTTCTTCACGATCGGTGCTTGTAAACCATCACGGCCTGCGGCTTTATCGTTCACTTTGATATAAGCCAAACCTTTAGCGCCGTAGATGCGAACAAATTGATCATAAGCGTCGATTTCAGAACGAGGCATGCTGCCACCACCTGGTACTAACATACCGACTACGCGGCCATTGTGCATGTTGGCTGCGTTGGAGAAAACTTTGAAATCCACGTCTTTCATGACTTCGGTTAAATCGGTGAATTGCAATTTAACGCGCATATCCGGTTTGTCGGAACCATACAGACCCATGGCATCAGCGAAGTCCATGACTGGGAAAGGATTTGGCAAATCGATATCCAGCGTTTTCTTAAATACGCCACGGATCATGCCTTCAAACATGTCGCGAATTTCTTGTTCGTTCATGAAGGAGGTTTCGCAGTCGATCTGGGTGAATTCTGGCTGACGATCCGCACGCAAATCTTCGTCGCGGAAGCATTTTGTGATTTGGTAGTAGCGATCAAAGTTCGCGACCATCAATAATTGTTTGAACAATTGTGGCGATTGCGGCAAAGCGAAGAAATTGCCGGCATTCACGCGGGATGGCACCAAATAATCGCGCGCGCCTTCTGGTGTGGATTTGGTCAACATCGGTGTTTCGATATCGATAAAGCCGTTTTCATCGAGGAATTTACGGACTTCCATCGCGACCTTATAACGCAAACGCAAATTGTTCTGCATTTGTGGACGACGCAAATCCAAAACGCGGTGGGTTAAGCGTGTCGTTTCGGACAGATTGTCATCATCGAGTTGGAACGGTGGCGTGACGGATGGATTCAGAATTTCTAAGTCATGACACAAAACTTCGATTTTGCCTGACTTTAAATTACTGTTAATAGTACCGTCTGGGCGATTGCGTACGATACCTGTGATGCGTAAGCAAAATTCATTACGTACTGTTTCTGCATTTTTGAAGACTTCAGCGCGATCTGGATCACACACAACCTGCACGAGACCTTCACGGTCGCGCAAATCGATAAAAATAACCCCACCGTGATCACGACGGCGATGCACCCAGCCGCACAGGCTGACGGTTTGGCCGAGTAATGCTTCTGTAGTAAGGCCGCAGTAGTTGGTACGCATGGACATAATTTCTTACCTGTCTTCTTAAAAGTTAATAGCTTTGATGTAAATGATTTGTTTGGTCTCGCTAAACCAAAGTTGAGCGCGACGTAGTTAATGCATAGTCAGAACAAGGATCAATTTGCTTTCGCTTGATTCGTTTGTACTGCGATTTTTTCGGCAACTTCAGGCGCCACAACTCCCATAGAAACCACGTATTTGAGCGCCGTTTCGACACTCATATCGAGTTCAATAGTATCCTTTTTGGGGATCATCAGAAAAAACCCAGAGGTTGGGTTGGGGGTAGTCGGGACATACACACTGATAACATCGTCACCTAAATGTTTGGCGACATCACCGCTCGGTTTTCCAGTCAAGAAAGCGATGGTCCATGAACCCTCTCTTGGATATTGAATCAATAAGGCTTTGCTGAAGGCATTGCCAGAGGAGGAAAATAGGGTGTCTGAAACTTGTTTAACACTTGAATAAATTGAGTTGACAATCGGAATCCGATTTAATAGGCGTTCCCATGCTGCAACGACATAATTACCAATGAAATTTTGGGTTAATAGACCCGTCACGAAAATAATTAATACGGTCAATACCACGCCAAAACCGGGGATCTTGAGACCGATCAAGGCTTCCGGACGCCAGTTCTCAGGAAGTAGTAACAAGCTTTGATCCATAGTGCTGATGACCGCATGTAACACCCACGCTGTAATCGCAAGCGGCACGAGAATCAACAATCCAGTTATAAAATATTTACGCATAGTATTATTAAGCCGTTTTGTCGTTGTTACTTGCGTTAGTCGTCGTGTTTGTGCTGGTGCTAGTGCTGCTATCGGTGTTCGTTCTTGCCGCCGCAGGAGCAGATTCCCCTCCTTTTACGTCGGGTTTTGTGTCTACACTTGTGGCAACGCCCGTGCTTTCCTTGCCCGTATTCCCACCACGGAAGTCAGTGACATACCAGCCTGATCCTTTTAGCTGAAAACCGGCAGCAGTCACTTGCTTCTTAAAGCTAGCCTGATGACACTCAGGACAAACCGTCAGCGGGTCTTCTGACATTTTTTGCAGCACATCTTTGGCAAAGCCACAGGCATCGCAGCGATAAGCATAGATAGGCATTTTTATCCTTAGGAAAACTTGTAAAACCCTGAATTATAACGGTTTACTTCGCTAATCTACAGAAAACGCAGCTGCCTTAGACAGAAAGAGCTATCTAAAAGCCATAGAACAGCTATACAACAGGTCTGTAACCGTTATATAGCTGTCTGATTTCAGGCGTGTGACAAACTAAATTGCCGGTGCCTGTGGGGTGTGAGGTCTGAGTTGAGGCAATAGAGAGCCGAGCAACATACCCGTTAAACTCATCAATACGCCAACTAACTGTGGAGGCCAAAACTCTTCTGGCGCATTGATTTCCAACAAGATCCAAGAGCTCAAGCCGAGAATGATAGACAGCAAAGCACCTTGTTGCGTCGCGCGTTTCCAATACAAACCGAAAGCCAAAGGAATAAAGGCTGCCACCAGAGTGACCTTATAAGCGTTTTCTACCATTTTGTAGATACTTGCATCGGTATTCATAGCAAATAGAGTCACGAAGACGGTAAATATCAACACGACGATACGCATCATCCGTAGGAATTGTTTGTCGGTTTGATTCGGAAAGAAAGGTTTCAAGATGTTTTCTGCGAACGTCACTGATGGCGCTAGCAAAGTCGCACTGGCGCAACTCTTGATCGCTGACAATAAAGCACCAAAGAACATCACTTGGGCGAACAAAGGCATGTGCGTCATGATCAAGGTTGGCAAGATCATTTGAGAATCTGTGTTAATGAGTTTGGCGACCATGGTCGGATCAATCAGGGTTGCTGAGTACGCCAGAAACATCGGAATAAATGCAAATAAGAAATACAAACTTCCACCCAAGATAGCGGAATTGGCGGCAGCATCTTCAGTTCTAGCAGAAGAAACGCGTTGAAATACATCTTGTTGTGGAATGGAGCCGAGCATCATCGTGATCCAAGCCGCGAAGAACCATAAGACTTCACGCGTCGTTGGTGCTGGCCAAAATTCCATCTTTCCGGCGTTGACGGCGTGGGTCACAACGGCACCAGCGCCACCAACCATATTGGAAACTTCCCAGCCCATATACAGCATACCGATCATGATGATGATCATTTGTGCGAAGTCTGTGATCGCCACTGACCACATCCCGCCCATCAAGGTGTAGACCAGGACGCTGCCAGCACCGATGATCATACCGGTGTTCATATCGATTGCACCGCCGGAGACTACGGTAAACACTAAACCTAATGCCTTAATTTGTGCCGCAACCCAACCCAGATAGGAAACCACGATGCAAAGTGACACCAAGACTTCAACAGTTCGGCCATATTTGGCTTTGTAGTAGTCACCGATGGTTAATAAATTCATCCGGTAAAGTCGACGGGCGAAAAACAAGCCAACAAAAATCAGGCACAAAGAAGAACCAAAAGGATCCGCCACAACACCCTTCAAGCCTTCTTGGACGAAGGTCGATGAAATCCCCAGCACGGTTTCGGATCCAAACCAAGTCGCAAACACGGTCGCGGTGACAATGTACATAGGCAATGAGCGCCCAGCGACTGCAAAATCCTTAGAGTTATTCACATAACGAGCAGCGTAAAGTCCAAGGCCAACAGAAAGAACCCAATAAATGACGACCAGCCAAAAAAGAGTATTCATGGAAATAGAAAAAAGTAAGTGAAATAAAAAAGCCCGCAAAAGAATTTGCGGGCATTATAAGGCAATGCGTTAGGATATCGACAGTTCCTTAAGGTACGGTTGTTGCATTCAAGGT
The DNA here is from genome assembly GCA_043770645.1 of Undibacterium sp. Lineage (GTDB taxonomy): Bacteria > Pseudomonadota > Gammaproteobacteria > Burkholderiales > Burkholderiaceae_D > Undibacterium. Next base: position 9,594 of record JAYVHZ010000212.1, read on the forward strand.
TTATGTGTCAAAAATTTCCAAAATAAAACTAGGTAACTTGATCAGCCTATCTGAGCGAGTAAGGGCGGTTTATCGTCATTTTCAAATGATACTAATCCAACATTTTTTTCATTTTCTCTTCCAACTCTGATTTGCTGACGGGTTTTTCAATGTTGCCAAGAAAATTTTGTCGCGACAGCTGTGCGACTAAAGAAGCCGATTGCAAGACGCGCGAACCTTGTCCAGACATTAAGATGACGCCACCAAAAAAATGACGCTCCCCCATCGCTTTCATAAATTCAAAGCCATCAATATCTGGCATTTGGATGTCGCATAAGAGTAGATCAGGTTTTGTTTTTGCTACGTCGAATGCGGCTAAGCCCTTTTGGCCACCATTGGCAGTCGTTATATTCTTTACCCCAAGTTCTTGCAGAAGATCGTACATGAAATCAACTTGAAACTCATCGTCGTCAACGATTAAAACACTTAAATCCGAATACTGTTTGCTCATGTTGTCATCCTTTTAAAAAAATGCCGTGATCGATGCTAGCCATTAAATGCACCAACATCGGGTAGTTTTTTCTTAGTTTCTTTTTCCCATTGGATTTTCCATTCGATAAACTGATCTGCAGGCATGGCTTGGGCAATAAAATAACCTTGCACTTCATCGCAACCAGAGTCTGTAATGAAATCCCAATCTTGTTGTGTTTCCACACCCTCTGCGACGATGTTGAGATGAAAAATTTTCCCTAATTGTATACTCGAACTGAGAATAGCTTTAGATGCTTCGTCCTTGTTGGCATCATGCACGAAAGCTCGATCGATCTTTAATTCGGTGAAAGGTAATTGCTTGAGATTGTCCATGCTTGAGAAACCAGTACCAAAATCATCGATTGAAAGTCCAAAGCCCTTTAGTCGCAATCGAGTCAAGATTTCTAAGCTGACAGTTAGATTTGCCATTAATCGTGTTTCCGTCAATTCAAGTATATATTGCGATGGGCGGATCCCCGCATTTTGTAGGATGGTTTCGAACTGTTCTGGTAAGTTGAGTTGATTCAAATTATCCATAGATACATTCACGGATAACTTGAGATGATGACCTTGGTTGTACCACTTGCGTAATTGCGCCGCGCTTTTTTCCAGGATGATTTTACTTAATTCATCAATCATACCGTGTGTTTCCATGACGGAGACGAAAGCATTAGGTCCCAACAGTCCATGAACTGGATGACGCCATCGCGCTAAGCATTCAGCACCAACAACTTTGCCATTTTTTAGATTGATTTTCGGATGATAGAAGACTTCGATGTGGTTCTCGATTAAACCATTTTGTAAGTCGGCAAAACTTAGTTGCGTCATCTTCGAAATCGTTTGATGATCTGTTCTTCCGGGTATCTCCTTCGAGAGCGCGAGTAGCATCTCGCTCTCTATAGCTGGTTTCGCTAAAGAAGCGAGCAGATTGAGGCCATACGCTTTGACTAGACTCTCGGAGGCTTTCATGACACTCTTGTCAACGCCGCTGAGTAGAATCACACCACCGTGATAGGAATTCTCAGATGCGAGCCGAAGAAAGCTAATACCATCCATGCCTGGCAAGGTCAGATCACAAATAATGATATCTGGTTCATCTGTGTGAAGTATGCTTAACGCTCGATTGCCATGGGTGCAGCTTGAGATTCGGCTAATGTTAAGTTTTCTTAAGATGTTGCATACGACTTCCATATCAAGGGCTTCATCCTCAAGTACGAGAACGTGTAGGCCGTCTCTGAGTTGAACGCGTGTTTGTGTGACAGTGTTTTGCGGTACTTCGCTAATCTCTTTCTCTGTAAAAGGCGTTGCTTTTTCTTGCGGAGATAGAAATAGCTCAACTTCACGTTCTATTTGCTTGAATAAAACATGCAATTGTGCGATCAGTGGAGTCGCATCGCTTAGGCTGCCGTTCTCCTTAAGCATTTCAAGTTGATGGCAGAGCTCTCCAAATTCTAAAGCACCGACAGTGCGTGCACTTGATTTGAGTCTGTGTCCTAGCGCGCACAACGCGGGCAAATCGCAGCCTCTTTGAGCATCTTCGATTTCCACTAAAGTAGATCGCGCAGAATTGACGAATTTATTGGCAAATTTACCGATTTTTTCGGGCGAGTTTCCAACTAATTTTGCTAACACGCTTAGATCGATTGCGGCGCCGACCACCTCTACAGAAGTCGTTGCGTTCACATTGTCGGTTGGTAACTCGGCTAGCGTGTCTCCTGCATCTGGGAGCCAGCGTAAGATCGTGGAGTACAATAAGTCAGGCGCAAATGGCTTCGGGATGAAGTCGTTCATGCCTACTGAAAGACAGTGCATTCTATCCTGATTCATTGCATTGGCAGTAATGGCAATAATCGGTAGGTTTGAAAACTCAGGATTTGCTCGAATGATTCGACTCGCTTCGATCCCGTCCATTACTGGCATTTGTATGTCCATTAGGACACATTTAATTCGATGTTTTTCTTGATATAGGGTATCAACTGCTTGTTGCCCATCTCCTGCAAGAATAATCTCACAGCCTGCTTCTTGTAGGAGCTCATTCCCAACTTGTTGATTAAAATCGTTGTCATCCACCAAGAGAATACAGGTCGGTGATCGTTGGTTATATCTCTTTAATTGCTCAAACGGATTAATCTGTTGTGCCTGCACTTTCATCCCTAAAGGAGTGCCTTTACTTTGTTCTAGCATTGCAGTGAACCAGAATCGACTTCCTTTTCCCAATTCACTTTCAACGCCAACTTCGCCACCCATTAGGCGTGCAAGTTGCTTGCTAATTGCTAAACCTAAACCAGTACCGCCGTATTTACGGGTGGTAGAACTATCGGCTTGTTCAAAAGAACGAAATAATTTGCTTTGTTGCTCTTCGCTCATGCCGATGCCATGATCTTCAACCTCAAAACGAATTAGCCAACCGCTTGGAGTATCGCTAAGCTTATAAATGCGAATTTTGATCTCGCCTTCTTCGGTAAATTTGATCGCATTGTTCGTATAGTTGATGAGTATCTGGTTCAGCTTGTGTGGATCTCCGTGCATTTGGCGGGGTACATCGGAGGCAATTTCTATATTTAAACTTAATTGTCGAGCCGCCACTTTGGTGTTCATGATTGCCTGCAATTTCGCGGTCGTATCATCGAGATTAAAGTCAATTCCCTCAATGGTCATCTTGCCTGCTTCAATCTTTGAAAAATCCAAAATGTCATCTACGATGTGCAATAGATGTTGACCGGAAAGGTGGATTTTTTGCAGATAGTCACGTTGTTTTGGATCGGTAGCACTGTTTAATGCTAAATAGGTCATGCCCAAAACACCATTCATTGGCGTGCGAATTTCATGGCTCATGTTGGCGATAAAGTCACTTTTCGCTCGATTTGCTGCTTCTGCTAGTTGTTGCGCGACTGCGAGTTCTTTAGTACGACTGTCAACGAGTTCTTCCAAATGATGCCGATGTTTGTCCAGCTCTTCCGACAGTTTTTTCTTCTCGTTAATGTCCTCTTGGGTAGAGACAAAGTGTGTGATCGTGCCATCAGCTTGACGCAGCGGTGAGATGGTTGCATATTCCATGGAAAGTGAGCCATCCTTGCGGCGATTGGTGAGTTCGCCCTTCCATGTGTCTCCTGCGCGAATAGATTTCCAAAGTTTGGTAAAGGTTTCTTTCGGCGTGAGTCCCGAGTTGAGGATATTGGGATAGCGACCTATCACTTCAGATTTACTATATCCTGACTTTCGAACAAAGGTATCATTGACATACTCAATTTTTCCGATCACATCAGTAATGATAATCGCTTCCGTGCTTTGTTCGACGGCTTGCGATAATTGATTAAGATGTGCCTCTGCTAATAGTCGTTGAGTAATGTCTTGAATCTGCGTGACGAAATTAACAGGGTTGCCCGCTAGATCTCGTACCAGTGAAACGTTGACTTGCAACCAAACTACTGTCTCGTCTTTGTGGTAATAACGTTTATGTACTTCATATCTTTCGATTTCCCCCTTGATCAGTTGCTGCACCAACTGCTTGTCGACATACAAATCATCGGGATGAGTAAATTTTTTTGCTTCTTCAAACAGCAATTCAGCCTCGGTATAGCCAAACATATTGCACAGCACACGGTTAACCCGTAAGAATTTTCCTTCAATGTTGATTAAGGCCATCCCGATCGGCGAGCTACCAAATGCCTGCTTCATTAGGGCATGGTTTAGCCGGCGCTCATCTTCCGCCAACCGACGCTCGGTGATGTCTTGTACTGTGCCAGTGAGTCGGATGATCCTACCCTTGGCGTTCTTTTGCTTGCGACCAGTTTTTGCCCAAATCGTACGAAGAGATCCATCAGGTAAAAAAATCCTGTATTCAAAAGGATCATATTCCTCCCGTTCGTCAAACGCTTCTTTGGAGGTTGCGATGACGATTGCTTGGTCATCTGGATAAACGGTTTGTTTAATCATTTCAAACAAATTACCATTAAATTCAGCTGGATCGCGTTGCCATATTCGTTTCATTTCATCGGACCACGCAATTTTATTCGTGCTGTCCTCCCAAATCCAATGACCAACGTGAGTCGCTCGTTCTGCGTCCAAAAGGTCATATTCGCTTTGCAGCAACGCCTCTAGCGTATTTTTTCGTTCGGTAATGTCACGGGTGATACCGATGTAATGGGTCAGTTGTCCCAATTCATCAAAAGCGGGTGTAATCGTGAGCTCATTCCAAAAAATGCTTTGATCTTTTCTATAGTTCAAAATCTCGCCAAAAAATGGCGTGTTGTTGGTAAGCGCGAGCGCAATCTCGGCTATTGTTTCTCTGCTTGTTAGGGCGCCTTGCAACTTGCTGCAAGTTTGTCCAAAAACGTCTTGCGTGCTGTACCCAGTTTGCTGAGTAAAAGCGTCATTGACCGAGACAATTTTATGGTCGGGTGTTGAGACGATAACCCCTTGAGAGATCTCTTTTAATGACAGATCACTGATCTGTAGCTTGGTTTCTGCTTGATGCCTGTAGAGTGCCATCTGAATAACGGCACGTAGTTCTTGATCAGAGAATGGTTTTGTGATGTATGCAAATGAGTTGTATCGGTTGAGCTGTCCGATAAGTTCATCGTTATTTTTACCAGTCAGAAAAATCACGGGTAGTGAATATCGAGCACGGATGGTTTCGGCTGCGGTGATGCCGTCAATTTCTCCGTCGAGGTGAGTGTCCATCAAAATCAAGTCAGGTCGAAGTTCGCCTGCCAACCGGATAGCTTGCTCGCCAGTCCTGGCTTGCCCTACGGTT
>JAYVHZ010000213.1:0-2983 GCA_043770645.1 Undibacterium sp.
ACAAGCGGGTCATTACTGGCACGATCGCTTGCGCATTCGGTGCCTTAATAATGGCTTGCAGCTCCTCACAAAAGATTGAAGTGAAAAATGACAGCAAAAGTGATACGTCATCGGCAGCACATGCGCCTGAGTTAGCAAAAGTGAAGCTTGCAGAATCTGCGCCTGCAAATTCTCCTTCAAATACGGTGATACCCAACGCAGTGAGTGCGGTGTCGAATGTCGCTGTGCAACAAACAAAGGCTGTCATGGCACCGCCTCCTGCATTGAGTATCGCAGCGACATCCGTGCCGCACCGTCCCCATGAGATGCGACTTCGATACGACATGCCCGACAAGTACATCGATTCAAAAGACACAGCAAGATACGAAAAATTCAAAGAAAATAGTTGGAAGCTAGTCAGCGAAGAACCAGTATCGACCTTCAGTGCCGATGTCGATACTGGCAGCTATGCAAATGTGCGTCGCTTCATTCAACAAGGCCGCTTGCCCAATCCGGATGTGGTTCGCGCAGAAGAGCTGGTGAATTATTTTGCCTACGACTATGCACTACCCAAGAAAGACAGCCAACATCCATTTAGCGTACATACGCAAGTGAGCAGCTCTCCTTGGAACGCCACACGCCAGTTAATTCGCATTGCAATTAAAGGTAAAGACCTCGCGAAGGAAACACTGCCGGCCGCCAATTTAGTTTTCTTAGTGGATGTGTCCGGCTCGATGAGTCCCGCTGACAGACTGCCTTTACTTCGCACGTCGTTGAAGCTTTTGGTTTCGCAACTACGGCCTCAAGATCGGGTAAGTTTAGTCACCTATGCCAACGGTACTCGAGTGGCATTGCCCGCGACGGCTGGCGATCAAAAAAGTGTGATCAATCTGGCGATAGACCAACTGACGGCTTCGGGTGGCACCAATGGTGAGGCGGGGATCAAACTTGCCTACGCCCAAGCACACGCTGCACACATTCCGGATGGCATTAACCGCGTGCTACTTGCGACCGATGGTGATCTGAATATTGGCGTCACTAACGATGGGGAATTAAAGTCCCTGGTCGAACGCGAGCGCAAAGCGGGGATCAGTCTAAGCACCTTAGGCGTCGGCAATTCCAATTACAACGAAGCATTGATGAAAAAACTCGCTGACAATGGTGATGGTAGTTATCACTATCTAGACAGCTTGCAAGAAGCCCATAAAGTGCTGGTGAATGAATATACCTCCACGTTAGCGACCATCGCGCAAGACTTGAAATTGCAAGTCGAATTTAACCCTAACTTAGTCAAGGAATATCGTTTGATCGGCTATGAATTGCGCGCCCTTAGCCGTGAACAATTTAATGATGACAAAGTCGATGCTGGCGATATTGGCGCTGGCCATACCGTGACCGCGCTGTATGAAATCGTTCCGAAAGCAAGCAAAGGCAATATTGATCCGCTGCGCTATCAAACAAAAAAAGACAGTGCAAAAACACCCGCCAAAGATTCGAAACAAAATGAATTGGCGTGGCTAAAACTGCGTTACAAAACACCAGGCAGCCAAACCAGTCAACTAGTAGAAACGCCGATTAACCAAACAAATCTAGTCACAAATATGCAAACGGCAGATCAAGATTTTCGATTTGCGACTGCGGTAGCAGCATGGGCGCAGTGGTTACGCGGCAGTAGTCTAATCGCCGACTTCGGGCCAAAAGACATCTTGGCACTTGCCAAGTCTGCACGTGGCGATGATCGTTTTGGACATAGAGCTGAGTTCATACGCTTAGTTGAATTATCTGCGGCGCTGCAGCCTGCAAAACATCAGCAAACGAGTAAATCCGATTAACCGCAATCTGCGACAGAAAAGATAAAAGAGCACCAGCGCCATGCTGGCTTGATCAAGTGAGCCCCCGCTTTACTTAAAAGCGATGAGAACATCAGTTTGCATCCCTACCAAGCACCGATCTATTATCAATTGCAGCAACCAACAAAATTAATTCACGGTCACTCCTGCGTAGGCAGGAGTCCAGTGACATTCCTTGTTCAACAAAAAGACGCTGGATTCCTGCCAAAAACACGCAGGAATGACGGCGATACATCTACCAAGCGCATCACTTCACGCCATCTACATCAACATCAAATCGACAAAAGATGTCCGTACCCCTTTGCTCCCACAGCAAGCAAGCGATAAGGTGTAGAATTCGCGCATTGGCACTTTTATCTGGTGTTTCATCACATTAAGTCGCAGTGCCACTTGAATCTGAGAGTCTATTTCAAGACACATTCCACTGCCATCCACTTCCTTGCGATGTTTGGCGAATTGAGTGGTTCTTGAAATAGCTTTTTAAACTTCAAGGAAATCATATGAACGCATCTCAGGGAGAATCACTGCACCAAATTGTCATCGTCGGCGGCGGCGCGGGAGGTCTAGAATTAGCGGTACGCCTAGGCAAACGGCTCGGTAAAAAAGGCAAAGCACGCATCACCTTGGTCGATGCCAATCGTACCCATTTATGGAAGCCTCTCTTGCATCAAGTCGCTGCTGGCACCCTAGATAGTCATGCCGATGAACGCGAGTATTTCGCATTGGCACTTAGTAAGCATTTTCATTTTCGCCTCGGTCGCATGCAAGGCCTGTCACGCGAGAAGAAAGAAATCTATCTCTCCCCAACTTTAGATGAGGATGGTAATGAGCTATTGCCGCTGCAGGCGATTCATTACGATCAATTAGTCATCGCTCTCGGCAGTCAAACCAATGACTTCGGTACCAAAGGTGCCAAAGACAATTGCATCATGCTCGACTCTCTGCAAGCCGCAGAACGCTTCCATCAAAAACTCATTAATTGCTGTCTACGTGCGCAATCGCAAAATCAAAACGCTGGCGAAGGTCGCTTTACGGTCACCATCATCGGTGGTGGTGCGACTGGTGTGGAGCTAGCAGCTGAGCTGCACATGACGACCAAAATTTTATCGAGTTACGGACTGGTTAATTTCCATCCAGAAAAAGAACTCAAAATC
>JAYVHZ010000214.1:0-7480 GCA_043770645.1 Undibacterium sp.
ATGCCTGATCGAAGAAGTCGCCAATCTCAGCGAACGCTTCAATTTCTGGAATCAATTGATCGAGCTCTTTGGTGCTGAGACCCATTAAGCCGCCAGCCATGTAGGCATTTTGTCTGCCGGTAAACTCGGGATTAAATCCTAAGCCCAACTCCAACATGGCGCTGACCCGACCATTGACCGAGATCTCGCCAGTCGTTGGTCTGACCGTCCCCGTAATCATTTTCAATAGCGTGCTTTTACCCGCACCGTTTTGGCCGATGATGGCAATCGCTTGCCCTTGCTCGACCGTGAAGCAAATATCTTTATTAGCCCAATATTGGTAGGCCGGTTTAACTGGAAAACCCATCCAGCTGAAGAGGCGACTATGAATACTATCAAATTTGGTATAGCATTTTCCAACGCTTTTGACATTGAGGACGGTTTGTACTGAGGTGTTCATAAAGCATCTACCAAATCTGCGCTGGCGCGACGAAAAACCCAAAATGAAAAGAGGAATAAGCCTGTGGCGACTCCAAAAGGGAGTAATAGATTTTCCCAAATTGGGAATTTCCCATACAGCAAAGCATCTTGGTAAATTTTAACCATTCCAGACATTGGGTTGATATCTAACATAGGGGCAAAACGCTTCGGCAAACTCGATGCAGTATAGACCACAGGTGTCAGCCAAAACCAGAGCGGCAAGATAATGCCAATGACTTGACCAACATCTCGTGAAAATACATTGAGAAGACCAAGTAAGATGCCCAAACCAAAAGCGAACAAGACTATTAGCAAGATGCCCAATGGCAGCACCAACCAAGCCAAACTAGGGGCGTGTCCTAGGAACAAAAATACGACTGCAATCGCAGCCAGCAGTAAGAGATGGTTGAGTAATGCGCTACCCCCAACGATGAAAGGCAAGCATAGTCGCGGGAACGAGATTTTTTTTAAGGTATTTGAATACTCAATAAATACCGTCGTACACCGATTAACGATTTCAGCAAATAGGCCCCAGGCTGCAGTGCCCGCCATCAGATAAATCGCATAAGCTGACTTGCTATCAATATTCGGCAATCTTGCGGCCAAGACTTCGGACAAAACAATAGCAAAAATGGTGGTTTGCGCCAGTGGGTTCAATATCATCCACAGTGCGCCTAGTTTGCTGCGGGCAAAGCGTCCACGAAACTCCGCTTTAATGGACGACAGCATAAAGTGGCGAAAATGCCATAGTGAAATGATGATTTGTTTCAATTTATTCTCAATACAGAATGGTGGGTACGGTGAGGCAGATTACGAATAATCAGTTGTTGTAATTAATTGGAGTGGCGTGTTCATACCAAGACTGACTCAATTAATACATCCCTTGATCCTACCCTTCAATACGTCCATAGATATCACCAAATCGCACAATGTCATCCTCGCCCAAATAGGTGCCAGACTGCACCTCAATGACTTCAAGATCACAGTCACCATGATTCTCCAAACGATGTTTGACACCTAAAGGGATGTACGTAGATTCATTCGCTTTGAGTGTCATCACATCTTCACCCCGGGTGACTTGCGCCACACCTGAAACCACAATCCAGTGTTCGGCGCGATGTTGATGCATCTGCATCGATAAGCGGCCACCAGGTTTTACCACGATACGTTTCACCTGGAAGTGATCCCCTTTATCGACGGAGTCATAATGCCCCCAAGGGCGATATACTTTACGGTGATGACTGGTCTGCGAATACGACTCTTGGTTTAAACGATTGATGATGCGTTTGATATTGGTCGTGCCTGCTTTATTTGTGACCAAAACCGCATCAGGCGTTTCTACAATAATTACGTCGTCTAGGCCTAAACAAGCAACTAATCTGCTATCAGAAACAATCAGACAGTTGCGTGAGTCTTCAACCAATACGTCGCCGCGACTTGAGTTACCATCGGCATCTTTATCTGAAACTTGCCACACTGCATCCCAAGCGCCAACATCAGACCAACCCGCATCGAGCGGCACCACACTGGCAGAAATTGCTAGTTCGGGATTGCTAGCCAGTTTTTCCATGACAGCATAATCAATGGAATCGGATGGACAATTTTCAAAAGCTTCTTTGTTTAAACGTATGAAATCGCAATCCATTTTGGCATCGAGCAGTGAGGCGACGCAGGCTTCGTACATAGCCGGATTAAGATGTTGAATGGCCTTGAGCCAGACACTTGCACGCATCATGAAAATGCCGCTGTTCCATAGATATTTGCCACTAGCTAAATATTGACTAGCGACTTCCAAATTTGGTTTTTCGACAAAATTTAAGAGCTCACGTGTGTTGAAACTGTCTTGTGAAGCGCCTACTTCAATATAGCCATAGCCAGTTTCTGGACGATTCGGAATGATGCCAAAAGTGATCATGGAGTCAGCGACAGCGTGCTTTAAGCCGGCGCTGATAGCGCGATGAAAAGCTGGCGTATCAGCAATATTATGATCAGCGGGCATCACAAGTAAGATGCAATCTTCCTTGTTGCTCATCGCAGAGAGCGCCGCGATAGTTAACGCTGGTGCGGTATTTCTTCCGACTGGCTCAAGTAACAAAGTTTGCTCCTCGCAGCCTATTGCTCTCAATTGCTCTGCGGTAATGAAGCGGTATTCTTCGTTGCAAACAACGATCGATTTTTTAGAAACTGGCAAATCGTCAATAAAATTTTGCACACGCGAAACTGTTGCCTGCAACATGGTCTCTTCATTAAAAAGAGAAAGTAATTGTTTGGGGTGTTTTTCGCGAGATAGGGGCCAGAGTCGTGTGCCTGAACCCCCCGAAAGAATCACGGGTTGGAGAAACATTGTATGCTTTCTGAGATCGATGATGTGATGCTATTCATTGAGTATCTTGGCAACGCAGATATGCATTTTGGCTAGAAGAATTCTCTGAGAATGAACAGCTAAGCGCTGGAGGCGTTAATAAAATTCGCATTGTACATCTAGACAGCAAAGAATAGATTTTTAACTTCGTCATCAAATTGTACTGGATAAAAACATATTCCAATTTCGGGGGTATTTTTATTTCATCATTTATACTCTCACTTTTGTCGTATAACGGCAGTCGTAATGGAATTAAACGCAATGGATAATCAGCATGTTTCAGCGCAGGGTACTAGGCAGGAAGGGGCGCCCCCCAAGCTGCGTAGTTTTGGCGGTCGTCGCCATTTGGTGATTGAACAATTACCGATGGAGGAGAATTTTGGTTCTCTGCCCGATCCTGTTATCCCAGCGTTGCGCAGGCCTGCAAGTGAAACCATTCGTTTCGAGACTACGCCTTTACCGACCAGCGCAGCTCAAATTCCCGATTTACCGCAGACGCCGTCACCTGCATGCGAGCATTTTCCAAATCTCGCAAATGATGAAGTGCACGAGCCTGGTGTCAAAGCTTATCTCCTAAGAAAATTCAATAGTTTTACGCGCCCCGGCATTTCTATCAAAGAAAGAGTTCGTTCTCTGCCTCTTATTGGGTATGCCGTGGCATGGGGAAATGCACTTTCCAAAGTCGCGGTGACTCGGCATCATCATCAGTTAGCACTGGAGAACTTACGTGAGCAGAATCAAATATTGCGAGAGGATATTTTGATGATGCATCAAAAATTAAATTCCTTGGAGCGCGCCGACCAGCAATTTGAATTATCTCAAAAGCATTTGCAAACTGAGTTGCAAAAAGTCGCAACGAGTTTTGAATTGACGTATTGTGAACTAAGAGAACTGCATGCATCAATTGCAGAAATGTTTGTCGCCATCTACCAAGGACCAAGTAGTTTATTGGGTAGTATTCATGCCAGTTTGGTAGCAGGAATAGCGCGGTTTGAAGCGACGAACGAAAAAATCAATCGCTTGCGCAATGATATTGATAAAGTCAACGTGCGGACCAAGAGCATAGAAGATAATCAAGCTGATGTACGCTTACGTCAACTTGAAAATATGGATGGTGGCAACCGATTGATGAAGTTAGAACAATTGGAAATTGCGCGCAAACTAAATCAGTTAAGTCATCTTATCCGCAAGCAACAGCGGGATCAAAATGTAGAGTTACATGCCAATGTGAACGGGCAAAATCTGCAGCAGCAAGTGAGCCAAATTGAGCAACGCTTGAAGAGCCTGATCTTGACCGTGCCATCAAGTGATGAACAGAAATATGAGAGCAGCAAAGGCACTGCTCATCTCGATCAATTTTATATTGAATTTGAAGATAAATTTCGCGGCTCCAAACAGGCAATCAAACAACGTCTGCGTGCCTATTTGCCTTACGTCGATGCATTTGCAAGGGTTTCTGATGATCAAGGTCGTCGTTTCGTCGATGTCGGGTGTGGTCGTGGCGAGTGGTTAGAATTGCTTGGTGAACTCGGCATTCCCGCGTTAGGAATTGACATGAATTCGGCGATGGTCGATGCTTGTATAGCGTCGGGTTGTGCGGCCAAAGTGGATGACGCGATTGCTTATCTGCAGCGGCAACCAGCTGGTAGTTTGGCAGGCGTGACAGGCTTTCATATTATCGAACATTTGCCGTTTGAAATTCTCATTGCTTTATTCGATGCAGCGTATGCGGCGTTGGCGGATGGGGGAATTTTGATTTTCGAAACGCCCAATCCAGAAAACATGATCGTCGGTTCCTGCAACTTTTATTACGATCCTACCCATCGCAATCCTATCGTGCCAGCAGTGGCAGAATTTATCGCGTCCCAGCGCGGTTTTTCTAAAGCAGAGATTCTTCGTTTGCATCCATTCCCAGAGGACTATCGAGTCAAAGGCGAGGGATTTTCCGGTGACATTATCAATAAATTCTTTTTTGGCGCGCAAGACTTTGCCCTGATTGCGTGGAAATAAAATGCAAGTTACCTCTATTCATCAATTCAGTTTTGCATGCAGTGCTGGCGATGGCGTTACCAATAGTTTGTTCTATATCCGAAAATTGCTCCGAGAATTAGGTTTTGCCTCGGAAATATACTCCGAAACGATTCCTGACGAATTACGCTCGGAAGTCAAAGATCTGTCGGAGTTGGAAGACAAAGAAGGCGTAGTGCTTTTGTCGCACCATTGCATGGGTTATGACAATTGGAAGTGGCTGCTCGGGCAGCGCATGCCCAAGATTATGGTGTATCACAACATTACACCAATCGATTTGTTGCCAGATGATGGCGACATTAGACGTTGGGCACAATTAGGTCGCGATCAGTTGCGTGAATGGGCACCGCATTTTTTTGGCGCGATCGGCGTTTCCACGTTAAATAGTGAAGAGTTGACGAGGAATTCGTATGCGAATGTCGCCACCATTCCTCTCCTCGTCGACTTCGAAAAACTAAGACAAGTGACGCCCGACTTTACGGGGCTCTCAGAGTTTCAGCATACCTACAATGTGTTGTTCGTTGGCCGGATTTGTGAGAACAAAAAACAAGACGAGCTTATTGAAATGATGCACCACTTGCGCTATCGCTCACGGTCGCCAGTGCGATTGATTTTGGCCGGCGCCGTGACTAGTGGATTGTATAAGGCCGCAATCGAAAAACGCATTCGTGAATTAGGCTTGGACGCGCACGTGAGTTTTGTCGGCAAAGTCAGTGATGAGCGATTATTGGGGCTATACCAAAGTGCAGATGTATTTGTATCGATGAGTGCGCATGAAGGCTTTGGTATGCCTTTGATTGAGGCTATGCAATACGAGCTTCCAGTGATCGCAAGAAACAGTAGCAATATTGCCGATACCCTAGGACGTGGGGGATTGCTTTTGCCTTCTCATACGAATCCTTGGGAGTTCGCGCAAGCTGTTGGTGATTTAATGGATGCGCCCGCATTACGTCGAGATATTCTGGCTAGGCAGCATGAAAATCTTGAAAGATTTTCAAAGCGTACTGTGCTAATGCAATTGACCACTTACTTGCAGCAAGTCGGCATTGAGATTCCCAATCCTGTTGAAATTAAGCAGAGCTTTGATTTCTCGCAACGCTGGCGCATAGAAGGGCCATTTGATTCCAGCTATAGTTTAGCAATCGTTAATCGCCAACTGGCTTTAGCATTAAAGGAGCAAGGAGTTGATGTGTCTTTGCGATCGCACGAAGGACATGGTGATTTTCAGCCTGCAGATGCGTTTCTACAATCAAATCCTGCATGCGCGCAAATGTATCAGCGTGAATTGGCCGAAAAAATGCCGCCCTATGCTGCACTGAGATTTTGCTATCCGCCTTTTGTCGATCACATGGCGGCATCGGTGCGAGTCGTGCATTCATATGGATGGGAAGAAACTGGATTCCCGCAGGAATATGTCGATGGCTTTAATCGACGGCTCGATTTGTTAACGGTGCTATCGCATTCGGTGGAGAAAAACTTACGCGATAGTGGGATTCGAATCCCAATTGCGGTAACTGGTGCAGGTGTTGATCATTTATTGGAGCTTGAACCAGAAGCATTGCCAGCCGGATTCTTTGACGGCTGTAAGCAGTTTAAGTTTTTGCACATTTCTTCATGCTTTCCGCGTAAGGCTGTCGACGTTCTATTACGCGCTTATGGCGAGGCATTTCGGAGTAAGGATGACGTATCCTTATTGATTAAAACCTTCCCTAATATTCACAATGAAGTCCAGCAACAGCTTGAAAACTTACGCAAAGACGATCCGGATTTCCCGCACGTGGTGATTAACTTTGAGGAGTTAACGCCAGCCCAAATGGTTTCTTTGTATTGTGCTGCGGACGCCTTTGTGGCGCCAAGCCGTGGTGAAGGATTGGGCCTGCCTATGGCGGAGGCGATGTTGTTTGATTTGCCTGTCATCACCAACGGTTGGGGCGGGCAGATGGATTTTTGTGATGCATCGACCGCTTGGTGCTGTGATTTTCAGTTTGCAAAAGCCGGTTCACATTTATCCTTGACGCATTCATTATGGGCAGAACCAGATAGAGCACATTTGGCGCAATTATTACGTGAGATTCCGGCTCTGGACGATGCTAGCCGTCAGAAAAAAACCAGCCTTGCCAGAGAGCGTGTTCTGCAATCTCTGAGTTGGAAAAAAGTTGCTACTAATGTGATTGCTGCGATGTCCGCCTTGAAAGCAGAGGCGTTACAACGTCAGACTCCCAAAATCGGTTGGCTGAGCACTTGGAATGCCCGCTGTGGTATCGCTAGTTATTCGCAAGCGTTGGTAAGTGCCATTCCACAAGATCGTTTATTGGTATTGGCAAATCACATTCCCGAACGTATGGAGATTGACTCGGCCAACATCATTCGGTGTTGGAATGCCAGCGATAACGAGTCTTTGGACTATGTATTTGAAACGGCGCTGGAGCAAGGTCTCAAGCTTATTATTCTGCAATATAACTTTAGTTTTTTCACCTTAAAGACCCTAGCTTTATTTATCCGACGTTTGAAGGCGGAAGGCATCAGTGTTTTCATTTTCTTCCATTCAACCGCGGATGTGATTTTGCCTGAGCAAACCAAGTCATTGCGTTCGATCCAGCAGGAATTGCAAATGGTTGAACGTATTTTTGT
>JAYVHZ010000215.1:0-6840 GCA_043770645.1 Undibacterium sp.
TCAAAAATACGGTTATCGTTCCGGTCGGCTCCAAGGGCGGTTTTGTACTGAAAAATGCCCCCCCTGCCAGTGACCGCGATGCCACTATGGCCGAGGGCATCATAACAGATCTTGTGGCGTTGCACCGATAGAATTTAGTGCCTTCACAACTTCTGCAAGCGATGCACCAGCCTTTAGCATCAACAATTGACCGCTCTCTTTGGTAATGGAAATATTGGAATTTCCAACCGCCGCGGTTTGACCATCACCTAAGGCATTTGGCTGACTAACCGTATTTTCAGTACTAACAACGACACTCAAGTTACCGTGTGCAACCGCACAGCTTTCTAAACTAACCGATTGGTTCATCACGATGGAACCAGTGCGTGCATTAAGTATAACCTTGGCCGCCATCTGCGCTGGAATCACATCCAAACTTTCGAGCGCACCTAGAAACGCGACTCGCTGATCATTTACCTGTGGTGCTTTCACTTGAATCACACGACCATCAACCGCGGCTGCGGTATTCGCGCCAAAACGAAGATTAATCGCTTCAACCACCCGACTAGCAGTAGAAAAATCTGCCGTATTTAATTCCAACTGTATGCTATTACCATGCCCGATTGCAGACGGCACAGCTCTCTCAACGGTCGCTCCAGCCGAAATACGCCCAACACTTAGATGATTAACCTGCGCTTTACTGCCATTAGATGACGCGCCTACACCGCCAACCAAAACATTCCCTTGTGCCATCGCGTAAATTTGATTATCCGCGCCTTTCAAAGGGGTCATTAACAAGGTGCCGCCTTTCAAGCTTTTCGCATTTCCCATCGAAGACACCGTGATGTCCAGAGTTTGACCCGGCTGAGAGAACGGAGGTAAAGACGTTGTCACCATTACCGCTGCAACATTTTTCAATTGCAGACTCGTTCCAACCGGAATACTTACCCCCATTTGCTGCATCATGCTGATTATGCTTTGCACCGTAAATGGCGTTTGCGTGGTTTGATCACCGCTACCGTCCAAACCAACAACCAGACCATAACCCATCAGCTGATTCTGCCGTACACCTTGAATTCCGGCCAGATCCTTTAAGCGCTCGGCTGAGACAGGAGGAGCGATCAACATAGCTACAAACACGAACAAACAAGCTCGCGAAACCATTAGTAACGATGTTTTCATAAATGATTTAAATCTGTCTTGCTGATAATTTTCCATCATATTCTCTCGCATTAAAATGGCAGAAAACTTAAAAAGAATCGTGTCAATAAAGAATTTGCTTCTGCCAAATCGATTCTGGAAGTTGAACGGTATTCAAAGCGCGCGTCGGCAACTTGCGTCGAGGAGACAGTATTCGCAGCACTAATTGATTGCGGACTTACGAGCCCTGAAAAACGTACGTATTCGGCGCCTTTATTAAAGGCAATTTGTTTTTCACCGCTGACAAGCAAATTCCCATTTGGCAGTACATCGACAACCGTCACCGCTATCGTTCCAGTGAAAGAATTACTCGCTGTCTCAGCGCCTTTTTCATCAAACTTTGTAGACGTACTAGTAGATAAAGACGCTTTTGCAGTAGTCGTTCCGGGAATGCCAAAAATTGTCGGCGCCTCGAACGAAGCACCGCCAGCTTTACTACCAGAGGACGCTGCTGCTTTACCTGCCGAAGTATTCTCGCTAATCGCTATCGTCAATACATCACCAACCAATCGTGCTTTGTAATCCTCAAAAAGAGGGCGATAGGACGATGCTTGAAAAATTGCACCATTGGACTCGCGTTGCGCTTTTGCAGTTTGTGGATGCATCATGGTTGGTTGATGCACGATAGGCGAAGGCGTCACTGCACAGGCAGACAGCAGGCTGCCAACACCAGCGACCAACAATACTTTCCATTCTTTCATATTCAAACCTCGACTTCTTCTTTTGCAACATGTTCGATTTAGACGCCAATTCTATAACTGCGACAAGCGTTGCAACATTTGGTCTGAAGTGGTGATCGCTTTACTATTAATTTCATAAGCCCGCTGAGTCTGAATCATGCTAACCAACTCCTCAGCGACATTGACATTGGATGTTTCGATGAATGACTGCACTATCAAACCTGCACCATTCGTGCCTGGGGTATTAGTTCCTGGATTGCCAGAAGCCGCGGTTTCCACATAAAGATTTTCACCCAAGCTCATCAGGCCAGCTGGGTTTATAAATGTCGCCAATTGAATCGAGCCCACTTGCGTTGGTGCTGCGGAACCAGGCTGCGTGACTGAGACCGTACCATCGCGACCCACTGTAATACTTTGGGCATTCGCTGGAATCGTAATTGCAGGTTGAATCACAAATCCACTGGATGTCACCATTTGTCCTTGACTATCAACCTGAAAAGATCCATCTCTTGTATAACCAGTGCTGCCATCTGGCATCAAGACTTGAAAGAAACCTTGACCATTAATCGCCAGATCTTTATTGTTTCCAGTTTGTTGTAAATTACCCTGCGTAAAAATACGTTCTGTGGCAACTGGACGCACACCAACGCCTAATTGCAAACCCGATGGCAGTTGGGTTTGTTGCGAGCTTTGCGCACCTGGTTGACGTATGGTCTGATACAACAAATCTTCAAAAATAGCTCGTGAACGTTTAAACCCTGTCGTACTGACATTGGCCAAATTATTACTAATGACATCCATCTGCGTCTGTTGCGCATCAAGACCTGTTTTTGCTATCCATAAAGACCGTATCATTTTCTTCTCCTAGTCAGCGCCCATCGCATTCTTAAACAAGCGCCAAACTATATTGTGCAACTAAATTGCCTAACTCAATGTCAGGATCTGACTAGCTTTTGTGGCGTTACTCTCCGCATTGGTCAATAATTTCATCTGCATTTCAAACTGGCGCGCGAGATTGATCATGGTCACCATGGACTCCACCACATTGACATTGCTTCCTTCTAACATGCCACCTGCGACTGATACTGTTGCGTCGGCCTCGGGTACATTTCCATCATTAGCGCGAAATAATCCATCAGCATCGCGCACCAAATTAGCCTCTGGTGGATTGACCAGTTTCAAGCGCCCGATCACCTGTACTGCATTGGGTTTAGTTCCCATTGGAATGCTAGAAATCGTTCCGTCCTTCGCAAATGCAATTGTGACTTCCGGTGGAATCGTAATTGGTCCGCCATCACCCACGACATTCAATCCAGACTGCGTTTGCAAGACACCGTTTTCACTGACTTTCAAACTACCATGACGAGTCAGTTTTTCCGTGCCATCTTCCGCTTGCACGACCAACCAACCTTTTCCTTGTATTGCAACATCCAAATCGCGGCCAGTAATTTGCATACTACCAGTTGCGAAATCGGTGCCGACAGTGGCATCAACCACATATGCCCGAGTCGGCAATCCTTCACTAATCACGGGGACTGCACGAAAAGAATCTAATTGCGCACGAAAACCTGTGGTGGTTGAGTTAGCAAGATTATGCGAAGTCGTTGCTTGCTGCTCCAGGATGTGTTTCGCTCCTGTCATCGCGGTATAAATTAATCTATCCATCGCAGATTCTCGCTATCTTCTATGGTTGAAAATTACCTAGAATTACCTCAAATTGACCAAGGTTTGTAGGACTTGATCTTGTGTCTTAATGGTCTGTGCATTCGCTTGATATACACGTTGCGCCGTAATCATGTTGACCAACTCACCCGTCAAGTCGGTGTTCGAATCCTCCGTAGCACTTGCAGTTAATAGACCCAAGCTTCCTGAACCGGGAACGCCTACAAGCGCAACGCCGGACGTCGACGTTTCATTCCATTGATTATCACCCAAAGATTGCAAACCATTAGGATTTGTAAAATTCGCCATTGCCACTTGTCCGAGTACAGAAGTTCGACCGTTGGTATAGCTACCAACAATGGTCCCGTCCTTCGAAGCGCTAAACTTGGAAAGCTTCCCCGCTGTATAGCCATCTTGCTTTATAGAATTTACACTAAAGGCTGAGCCATACTGAGTCATTCCAGTCATATCGTATTTGATACTTGGATCTGAAATCGGCGTTGATGCGCCAGTCCCAACTGGAATGGTGATAGCGAAAGCATTTGGATCTGTCAGCGCAAAACTCGGTGTTGCTCCTGTGAGTTTTCCGAATGCGTCAAACCCAATGGTGCCAACAGAATCGGTCGCTGCTGGGGCTGCTGCCGTTCCAACAATGAGTACGCCATCGATCGAAGCAAATACATCCCATTCTGCGGAAGGTTGCAGTGCTGGTGGAACTGCAACTGGAGGCGGGCGTACCGCTGGGTCGACCCTAACAAAGAAAGTTTGAAGCACATGCGAGTTACCCAAACTATCAAATACTGCAACTGATGTCGAACTGTTATACGTCAACGGATCCGTCATGTCGAACACAACAGGCACGATAACGGGTGGTGTTGCCACCGGCACTTGGGTACCAGGCACCAATGCTCGCGAATCTAAGTTTAACAAAGCATTCACTGTATCAGTTTGCCTTGGGGCGATATCACTTGTGTTGATTTGCAGTGGGACAGCGGCGCCAGTCGATAGAACACCATTGGAGTCCGATGCGTACCCAGTCAATTGTGCACCTTGGGCACTAACGATGAAGCCGCTTTTATCCAAAGAAAATTGACCGTTTCGACTATAGGTAATAGCGCCATTCGTCGACAATCGAAAAAAACCGGCCCCATTGATTGCCATATCGAGCGGATTATTACTAGAACTAATATTTCCTTGTGTAAATAATTGAGAAATACTCTGAACCTTTACCCCGATACCAACACTGTTACCACCCGCACCACTAAGCGAGTTCGCGTAGACGTCAGCGAATTGTGCTTGCGCCATCTTAAAGCCGACAGTACTCGCATTTGAAATATTATTACCGATAACATCTAATTGTTTAGATGTCGCGTTTAAGCCACTCAATCCTTGCTGAAAACTCATGATATTTCTCCTCTACTTTATATGTAAAGCAATAACTTTAGATACCCACACGATCAATACTCGAAACCTGCACTTTGCTGCCAAACTTTACTATTCATAAAAAAAACGACCTCTTTGATACTTAAAAGACTTGCCTTACATCCGACATTGGTACATCGCCCATATTCAAAATACTCAGAGTTGTTCCTTGACTTCCAAAGGAAACGCTTGAAACCAGTCCAAATGAAAAAGTCGAGGCGTCTAACTTTTTACCGCCTGATGTCGCCTGAACCTCAAACGAATAATTGCCATTGGCAGCCACAGCACCAAGATCCGTTTTTCCATCCCAACTAAGCGAATTGAATCCGTTTGTCATATAACCCTGCTCGAGCTTACGCACAACATTTCCGCTTGCATCCTTCACCAGCACCGCGACTTTCTCAGCTGACTGTGGCAGCTCAAATCCAAAAATCGACTTGCCATCTTTGAGCTCCAACCCGTTACCGGGCACGACAACACCATGGCCTATCATGCTAGCAGCCTGTAAGTTTTGACTTGCTTGAAAACTAGCCCCTATTGCATTCATGCTGTCATTGAGTTTATCAATGCCTGTCACCGTTGATAGCTGCGCTAACTGACTAGTCACTTGTGCATTATCCAAAGGATTTAAGGGATCCTGATTCTTCATCTGCGTGACAAGCAAAGTCATAAACCGATCTTGTGCTTCTTGCGCAATAGATTTCGATCCTTTATTCCCATTCATAGCATTGAGCAAGCTAGGATCAACGGTTTGGGTATTAATCGTACTCATCATTTTTTCCTCAAAATTTAATTGCTGCTCAGATCAACTTAAGACTGACCAATCGCCAGAGTCTTCAAGAGCATCGTTTTTGCTGCATTCATCGTTTCAACATTAGTTTGATACGAACGAGAAGCCGAAATCATATTCACCATTTCTTCCACCACATTCACATTCGGCATCGACACATACCCCTTTTCGTCCGCGAGAGGATGCTTCGGGTCGTACATCAATTTCGGCGGATTGGGATCTTCGATCACTTGCGTCACCTTAACGCCTGTTGATGTGGGATCATTTGTCTGCATTGCGCTAAAAATTACCTGCTTCGCTTTATATGCTTGACCATTCGAACTAGTCACACTATCTGCGTTTGCCAAATTACTCGACACCACGTTCAGACGTTGCGCCTGCGCGCTCATCGCAGATCCAGACACATCAAAAATTTTAAATAGAGACATAATGATTACCCTTGAATCGCTGACAATAAGCCTTTGATTTGCATATTAATCAAAGTTAAACTAGCTTCGTATTTCAATGCATTTTCAGCAAAGGCGTTACGTTCGACATCCATATCAACAGTATTTCCATCGATATTCCCTTGGACTTCTTTGCGGTAAGCCGGTGGCAAACCCGCCACTGTTCCGGCTTGACTAAAATGCGCGGCAGCGGTTTTCGTTAAGTCACGCGCCGCGTCTGTTTTACCCAAAGCAGCACTCATCGCTGAGCCAAAATCCACATCGCGAGCTTTATAATTAGGCGTGTCGGCATTAGCAATATTCGATGCTAATAATTGTTGACGCTGCCCACGCACGGACAAAGCAAGCTGATGAAAACGCAATAGATCGTCTAGCTTATTCATGGTATTTTTCCACTCTTACCCCAAGCACTATTCCAAGGTCAGATTTCCATCAGCTTTTGTAATCAATCTGACGGTTTTCCTTAATGTGCATAGTAGGCCGATAAAATCCAGTTTGATCTGCCGATAAAAGACGAAAAAACCCATCTATTCTTTCGATAGCGCTTTACGCCTAGGTCTAGAATTCGTCCTTGATGTTACTGATCGAGATCACGCGATTGGTGAATCGAGTCAACAAATTAGAGAGCATATGAAAAACTTCAGTCAGCTACTCGTAGTAA
>JAYVHZ010000216.1:0-4544 GCA_043770645.1 Undibacterium sp.
ATAAATATACGAATGTAATACTGTCAGAAGGCACCGATAAGATGCGAAACAGTAGGCAAAAAAAGCCATCAAATAAATACCCTTGCCTAGATGCGTCAGTTGATCCTTCAATACCCGAACCATCTACATCGGTTTCTTGCACGACAAATTTGTAACCAAAAATGGTACAAATTAAATTGAGAATCTTTGGACTAACAACTGGGCAAACGATTGCAACACCCAAGATCAAACTTCACCGCACTTGGAAAGCCTTCGTCCATTTGAAAAATGTTTCTACTCCTTGATTATTATCAATTAAAAACTTGCCCACAAACAACGCCCGATTTACACTAATGCACCTAACAAAAATTCACCTGAAAGTAACTAAGGATAGGAATTGATTATGGTGTACTTTCAATGGAATTCCGCATTGAGTGTGGGCAATACGCTCATCGATTGCGATCATCAAAACCTGATCGACATTGTCAATGAACTTTATACGGCTGCCGATCTAAAGCAGGATTGCGACATCTTGGGAGACATCCTACAGCGCCTATTTGATTACACAAGCGAGCATTTTGATCGCGAAGAAGAAATGATGAAACTCACTGGTTATCCAGGTTTTGAAAGTCATAAGATGCAGCACAAGAAATTACTGGAGCGCGTAGTTCGTCTGCAAGTTTCTTTAGCTGAAAAAAGAGAATACGTCGCCAAAGAAACAGCTGAACTGCTAAAGTTTTGGCTTACTTCTCATATTTACATGGCAGATAAAGAATTGGCGATGGCAATTCAAAAGTCCGGTGTAAGGCATCCATAACACTCTTTATAGAGTTTAATGGAGTCCTTCAACCTTACTCCATGAGACCTTCTGAAAATGCGTTTTCTTCAGTCGGTCCCTTATGGAAATTTTAGAAGCCGACACTGATTTATTGGTCGTCATTACATTCACGTGGCTAGAGAATCGTTCTTTTTCGGAGCTTGTAGGATTACTAATCGCGCAAGATGGTGAGCACTACGCCAAGCGATTCTTTGGAACGGCGCCAAACTTAAAAAGTGATGTCGCATTTGCGTCCGGCAATCACGAGTGTGAAATCGAACGCTAGCTGATCACCAATGGTCATGAGCATTTGGCGGGTCAAAAAGACGCAAATGCTAATGCATTTTGCCGACATCAATCTGCACGGCTCATAAATTGCACTTCACCCTAGAATTCGCTCTCACATTTAACACTAACCACCGCAACTACCACAGCACCCACTGTGACTCTTGCCAGCGGCGGGATCGACATCGAAGCCAAGTTTAATTAAGGCAGCGCGCAACTGGATACTACTCGCAATATGCTCCTCGTAGCGTACCGTCGCGCGAGCGCTGGCGAGCGTCACGCTAACTTCAACCACGCCTTCCATCCCACGCAATGTCTGGGCAATCATCTCGACACATGGCTGACCTTTCATGCTGTTTACTTTTATGATCTCAGTTTGCATATTATTCTCACTTCTTCCTTTAATTTGATATGTAATGTTCATTCGCCATCCGAAGTAAAGCTGCCTAGCCTTGCTTGGCTTGATGACCCCGACGACATAAGAGTAGCATGAATTAGATTAAAGATGTATATTATATCCATGTATTATAAAAGAGGGATAAATGATGACTTTATTATCAATTGAAGAACCAGAAACAAAGAGTGATTCCGCCATATGGCATAAACAACATCCAGTTTGGGGTTTGGGATTTCGGCCCTTTTATTTACTGGCTGCATGCTTTGCCGCGTTGAGCCTGCCCTTATGGATCGCGCAATACTTGGGCTGGTTCAACACCTGGCCGCAGGTCACTACTGCATGGCATATGCACGAGATGATTTTTGGAGTGGTTATCGCGGTCATCATTGGCTTTCTGTTTACCGCTGGGCGTAACTGGACCGGGCTGCCAACGCCGACCAACTTGCACCTGGCAGGGCTGGCATGTTTGTGGTTAATTGGGCGCGTGGCGATGTTGGCTGCACCACCGAGTTTGGCGGCATTGATCGATCTATCGTTTTTGCCTTTGGCCGCTTGGCCGATATACCGTGTTCTGCAACAATCCGGGAACAAGCGCAATATGTTCCTGATTATGCTGCTGGGGCTGTTAACCGTAGCTAATGCCATTTTTCATGCTGCAGTGTTAAATCTAATTGCGCTAAACCCTGCCTTGCCTATACATGCCGCGATCCTAATCGTCGTCGTCATTGAGTCAGTGATCGGCGCGCGCGTGATACCAATGTTTACGCAAAATGGTGTGCCAGGCGTGGTGCCTATCGTCTATCCATGGCTTAACCGCAGCGCGATTATCGCAATAGTAATCGCTAGTCTGGCCTGGATTTCACCCTTGCCTTCCGCGCTGATAGCATTGTTGTGCGCGGGCGCTGGCTGCGTAGTACTGGCACGGTTCGCACTGTGGCAGCCACATCGCACTTTAGGCACGCCACTCGTTTGGATTTTGCACTTGTCCTACGCCTGGATACCGTTGGGGTTTTTTATGCTGGCGCTTAGTGCAATAGGACTCATCCCAAGCAGCGCAGCATGGCATGCGTTAACGGTCGGTTCGATGGCTGGATTGATACTGGGGATGATGACCCGTACCACACTAGGACACACGGGGCGTCTACTGAAGACTGGACACGCCGAGTTAGCCATGTTTCTGCTGATTCAAACTGGCGCCGTTGCACGTGTGGCCGCTTCACTTGGCACGCCGGCGTTGTATCAAGCATGTTTGATTGTCGCTATGCTCTGCTGGAGCAGCGCATTTCTGTTGTTTGTTATCGCATACGGCCCCTATTTGTTACGTGCTCGGGTTGACGGCCGAGAAGAATAGTTTAATGCAAGTTCAAAATTTTTCGTGAGAGTAAAAAAATCCACCGCTAAGGCGTATCGACAATACGCCTTAGCGGTGGATTTTCAGTGTTAATTTAAATCAGATCAATTTAGAATATGTCGCACCCGTTTGCAGAGCCAGATATTTATCAAACACCATACCCACCGCCCGCACAAACATCCGCCCCTTTGCGGTAACTTGAATACTGTGCGCATCGACCTTGATCAGTTCAGCCTCTTCGTATTTCTGCAATTGCGTTAATTCATTCGAAAAATAGCTGCGAAAATCGATACTGTGCTGATGATTGATTGCGACAAAATCGACTGGTCCGCTACACATCAATTCCATAATAACCTGACGACGCAAGACATCGTCATCAGTCAAGGAAAACCCTTTTTCTATCGGTAACTTGTCAGCATCCAGATGTTCGTAATAGGTTTTGATCGTGCGCACTGACTGGCTATATGAATGCCCTACTTTGCCGATGGCAGAAACCCCAAAACCGATCAGATCGCAATCGGCGCGAGTGGTGTAGCCCTGAAAATTTCTATGCAGACTTTTATCGAGACGCGCTTTATTCAGTTCATCATCTGGCTTGGAGAAATGATCCAGCCCTATGTAAATGTAGCCAGCATCAAGCAATCTGCGTACCGACATTAGAAATATTTGCAGGCGTTCTTCAGCGCTAGGAAGCTCGCTTTCAATGATTTGCCGTTGCGCCTTGAAGCGGCTCGGTAAGTGGGCATAATTGTAAAGCGCAATGCGGTCTGGCGAGAGTTCAATCACCTTATCCAAGGTACGGTTAAAGCTCGTCAAGGATTGCTTTGGCAAACCATAAATCAGATCGGCATTGATCGATTCAAAACCCGCCTTGCGGCTAGCGCTGACTGCTTTCTCGACCATTTCATAAGGTTGGATGCGGTTCACAGCTTGCTGTACCGCGGGGTCAAAATCCTGTACGCCAAAACTAGTGCGATTAAAGCCGAGTTCGGCGAGTAACTCTAAAGTGTCATCACTGACGGTGCGCGGGTCAATCTCTATCCCGAGTTCCGCATCAGGCAAAAGCTCGAAATGGCTGCGTATCATCAACATCAATTCGCGCAGTTCGTCTGAACTCAAAAAAGTGGGCGTTCCACCGCCAAAATGGAGCTGCGCGGTACGCCGGTCTGGCCCGATTCTGGCTGCCACCAGTGCCATCTCTTTTGCAAGATAACGTAAGTACTCCGTGGTGCGGCTATGGTCTTTGGTGATGATTTTGTTGCAGGCACAAAAATAACACAGCGATTCACAAAATGGCACGTGGATGTAGATTGATAGCGGCGGGTTTTTATCCGTATTTGTAGCACGCTGTTCCAGATAGGAGATGTAGCTTTGTTCGGCAAACTCTGGATGAAAACGGTCTGCGGTTGGATACGAGGTGTAACGCGGGCCAAGCTTGTCAAAACGGCGTATCAAGTCCTCGGAAATTTCTATGTCTGGCAAAGTATTCATGGGCTTACCTATTTATTCGTTTTTCAATAGTGAAGCTGCCTTCCCGGATAGAAACATTCTGACAATCGGGTAAGTCTGCGATCACGCTATTTTAACTAAGGTATTTCTCTGAAGATGGTTATTCAAAATGCTTCTTGAGATAGATCAACTCACCCGCAAGATCGCCAGACTTGTCGCCGGTTATTCGATTCGTGCCTATTTCGCTATGGTTGCTTTATTTTTGC
>JAYVHZ010000217.1:0-5892 GCA_043770645.1 Undibacterium sp.
GAGCGGTCGAAGGTTGGATCGAGAAGCGCACCTGTGCTAGGGCACAGCGAGCATCGCAGATTCAAAATTCGACCGCGCAGTAGCTTGTGCAGAGGTCTCGAGAAATAGATTGACGTAAAGGAGCTACAAATGGATCTCAAAAGTGCAGCATAAGCGCGACTACTTTAGGCGACAACTAGCTTGACACAGGGGGCAACTACAAGGCGAACGCTTAGCCGATATCGTATTGACCGAACCAGAAGCCTATGATGGCCGAGGTGGCATGCCCGTCGAAGTGCAAAGTGACCCCGACCTCACCCTCATTAAAATCACTTACCGTTACCCACAAAGCGATAGCAACGTACTCAATCAGTTGAGCCTTCACATTCCCTATGGTCAGTCACTCGCGATTATTGGTGTCTCGGGCTGTGGAAAAACAACGTTAATGAACGTCATCCTTGGTGTATTGCAATCCTACGAAGGTGAAGTCTTGATTGGCGGTGTCAATGCTAAACAATGCGGACTAGAACAACTGCGCAGCATGATAGGAACCGTCCTGCAAGATGATGTGCTATTTGCCGGCACTATCGCCGACAATATCTGCTTCTTCGATCCCACGCCAGATCTGGCATGGATGCAAGCCTGCGCCGTCACTGCACAAATCGCTGCAGAGATCGACGCCATGCCCATGAATTACAACACCTTGGTTGGTGATATGGGTGCAGTCGTATCGGGTGGACAGAAACAGCGTATTTTACTCGCCAGGGCGCTTTACAAACGTCCTAAAATTCTCTTACTCGACGAGGCCACCAGCCACCTCGACACGAACAAAGAAGCTAGCGTCAACGCCGCCGTTCGCGCACTCAAAATGACACGTATCATGGTCGCTCATAGGCCAGAAACAATCGCCAGCGCAGATCGCATCGTCGAGCTCGCCAATGGTAATATCATCAACGACAGAAAAAACACCGAACACCGAGAACGCTTACAGCTTTCAAGACGCTGATCAAGATCAAACTAGATCTCTTTGACACGACAAACAATTCCCCAGAGTTGGTGGCGAAGTTGATGCTATAAGTTTAAATAGGGCCGCGTTTTTCTATGCGGCTTTGAATATCGTCGAAGCTGAGTTTTTCAATTTCTATTGATGTAATCTATCGTCCACCTAGCACTAAAAAACAGCATACAAAGCATGGATTTATTTGATGACTTAGACGCCTCGCACAATTTATTACCCAAAGATGGTGTGGTCAATTATTACGGCAAACTCTTTGCGGGGACAGAGGCAAAACATTATTTCGAGTATTTAATGAAGACCATCGCATGGGAGAATGACCAGGCGTTCATCTATGGAAAACTGATACTAACCAAACGAAAAGTCGCCTGGTATGGTGACAAGGAATTTGAATACACCTATTCGAATAGGACCAAGCGCGCATTACCGTGGACCGCAGAATTAATCGCATTGAAAACGATAGTCGAAGAAAGTACTGGCGAAAAATTCAACTCTTGCCTGCTCAATTTATACCACGACGGAACGGAAGGTATGGCTTGGCATAGCGATGCTGAAAAAGATCTGAAGAGAAACGGCGCGATCGCCTCTCTCAGTTTTGGAGCAGAACGAAAATTTGCATTCAAACACAAAGAAAGCAAAGAAATCGTTTCTTTGGTTTTAGCGCACGGTAGCCTATTGGTCATGAAGGGCACAACGCAAAGCCATTGGTTGCACCGACTACCACCGACGACAACGATCACCGAGCCGAGGATAAATCTTACGTTCAGGACGATAGATAAATGAATACTGCTAATAGCGTCAAATTGGCAATCTAAATGGCTGGATAAATAGTGACGACCGCATTGGCGGTAAGCGTTCTCAATTTGGTGGGAGCGCTACGAATTCGATTGCACAACTTGCCGCCCTTGCAGGGCCCGCGTGTGCCAGTAGGCACACACAGTTACGAGGGCAGACGACATGTCGTCTGAATTCCCCTCTGCACCTTCTGGACTTCGTTGTTCCTCCCCACTTTAAGCATGTTGGGGCAGGCTCTATCAACTTGGAGGTTGCGTCGTCGTCACGCTTGCAGGGCGCATCTGTGCTTGCAAGCACAGACCGTTACGCTAATGAGCAGCATGCTGCTCAAATTCCCAGCTACACCCTTGCCAGAAACGCGGAAAAAACGCACACTCGAACCCGTCCAACTAAGGTTTCTAGGATAATTTGCCGGCATATGCCCTTGCATCCCATTGCATTGCTCATTTTGTGTTTGTCTTTGTATGCTTGCCCAATTGGCCTAGATGGACAAAGTCGTCGGTCTCGTCATCGTTGCATTCCAATTACCCTGATTTGCGCACGATAGATAAGCCCCTTGCGGATCAGTAGTTTCTTCATCTCGACAAAAATAGATGCGCTGATCGATAGCCGCAGGCAAAATCCCTGTTCTCCGGCTGTCAGTGGCTCGATTGGGCTAAGGAGGCACTAGCTCAACCAAATGGGAGAACAAGCCTCAAGCCCAGTCCCCATTGCCGTTTCTCTTGTGAGTGCTTTAGTTACCAGTAAGCACAACATCATTAATACGGGAATGACAGAAATCAGCAGCCAGAATTTGGTTTTTGGCGGCGATATAGAAACACGGCAAGTCGCCTATCGGGTTCTTTTTAGAAGTGTTTTAGAAGAAATAGCACTTGATGTTATTCGCCTCTCTTTGCAGTAAGGGCCGACCGTTGGTCGCGAAAAATTCAAGGAAGTGATGCGTATCGCGAGCGACGTAAGACGAACGCAAAGTCGACGAGGGCGACCAGTTAAGCCGTCAAATTAAGCAAAAGCAAAGCAAGGTGAACGAAAGCCAGCGTCAGTGACGAAAATAGGATGACAATCGACAGGCAGACTGTTCTTTAATTGATGCAAAAATTCTCTGTGAACAATAAGTGATTGTGCTTTGGGAGGGTATAAAAAACTTTGTGTAAACGGACATTTTCATAGCGCTTCCTCATAAATTTTCAATTCGCCATTTTCTGCTTCAACCGCGATTTTCGTATGGTTGATGTCGGAGTTGTCGAACACGCTCCACTTGTCTGCAAGCGGGACATATAAATCACGGAAATTTCGTATGCTAAGCCCATATCGACGCGCAATCACATCTGGTGGAATATATGTCCACCCATCTTCACCGGCAATGCTACTCGCTCTTGCGCGAGTGCGATGCTATTGAGCCATATGAACGATTCCATTCGGCGCAATGCGCTTTGCTATTGACGCCTTACGACAAGATTGCGCCTTACCGAGTTGAGAAATCTAGGATAAAGCTAAGGGTGTTTTATGCGTGACTCAAAAAATCGGCCAATATGCCCGAAGTGCGGCGCAAACGTCTTGAGAGCGAACGTGCCAAATGAAACACGAAGTGATAGGCTGTAGCGGGACGCTCATTCGATAGTCGCTTCAGGTTGGTTTGGGTAAATACCAGCAATTCGCAATCGCTATCAGCAATGCAGGTGGCTGAGCGCCGCTCGTTGTCGAGCAAAGCCATCTCACCAATTACCCGTCCCTTCACCTCATTGGAGAGCAATTGTTTGCCTTGGTCGGCTTCCTTGTAGATCGCAATCCGGCCTTTGATCAAGATCACCAAAAAGTTTCCCGGCTCACCTTCGGTAAAGATTACCTTGCCGACCTTGGCTTCTTCGAAATTGAAATAACCCCCAATGACTTCCAATTCGGCGTAGGAAAAATCACTAAACAATTCCAGTCCATCAATCATATTGGCAATTTGGCTACTCATCACATCCTCGCATTTGGTCATTTTCCATAGGATACCAGCCAGTGGCGGCTTTCTTCTATTTAGATTTCATTTGTAGGAATCAACACTTGGGTGACTTGCAACTGTATTTTCAGCACTGCCGTTCAAGCAGCGTAAAGTGAGCACATTATGCTCATGCGTTACGGTCGTTAAACAAGGCACCCAATTAAGACAATCAATTTCTTTGTGTTAGGGATTTTTTCCGCGTGGGCACAAAAAACGAGCCCACCCTTGTGGGATGCATGAGACCGAACCGAAGGAATACTTTGATGATGGTGCATGCGACGATATCGGGCAACATGGTCCCGATGAAGATGTCGATCAGAGTGTGAATTGGTAGGGCTTATTTGATCATTTCATCGATGTGGATGCGCGCAGTTTGGCGCATCAGGACTCGCTTTGTGTCTACGCTTAATCGGGTGATGTTTTGAGGAGATAGCTGTTGCGATTTTGATGCTGCGCTTTGAAACGTGTTGATTGGTCAGACCTGATTGAACCAAAACTTGCACTTGTGATCACGGGGTTAAGGTAGAATACTTCGCTTAGGTGGCTTGAATTTCCTATCCTTTTAAGAGGCTGGCATCTACGTAAAATAACTTGAATACTTTACACGCATAGCACATACTCAAGTCAGGAAACAGATCTGGCGCTGTTCCTTCGCTGATTTTTCACTGATTTGCATAGATAGTAGAATTACGAAAAAAAGCATGGGGCGCATCCAAAATGTGCAATCTTATTTCGATGAATATCCCTTTTCATGTGCTCGCTTTGAGGATGGTCATCATACTCATCATTTCGAGTTTGTGTGGCTATAAAGACGTACTCGCACAACAAACACAGTTGACACTTGTTACATCACCCTATCCCCCCTTTGTGAATCCGGAGAACGATCCTGTCGGTGAAGGCATTGATATCGACATCGCACGAGAGGCACTTAGCCGAGGTGGCTATCGGATTAAAGTCGTCATGGTACCTTGGAAGCGTGCCTTACATATGTTGAGGAATGGTCAGGCTGACTTGACCACGACCATAAGTAAGAACGAAGATCGTGATTCCTATTTAGCTTGGACCCAAGGTTACAGGAATTCAGTTGAGTACAGATTCTATGGAAAAAAGGCGATACGAGGAAGTTAACTAAACTTGAAGATCTTGACGGTATCCGCGTTGGGATTACGCTAGGTTTCTTTTATCCCGATGTCCTGACAAAGCGCGAAAATGTGAACTACCTTAGCGGCAACACCATTAGCAATACTGTGCAAATGCTGACCATAGGTCGTTCTGATTTCATATTGGTAAATAATATTGCGGGCCTTTGGGAAATCAACAAACTTGGCTTGGCACAAGAGCTTGAACTACAGGCATTTAAATATCATAGCGACAGCCCAACATATATGGCATTTTCTCGACAAACTAATTTTGAGAAGCCTCTAAACGTGATGATTGAAAGCCTCAAACAGATGGCTAAAGATGGAAGCATTCAGCGCATCGAAAAAAAATACATTACGGATAAAGCGAATTAGCGTGCACTCCTACAACCATCGCTACTGGCGAAAATTCTGTCGCTGTTTAATAAAAAAATTCCACACTATTCTTCGACAACTTGAATGCGATCTACAGTTTCTCGTGCTTGCTTAGATCTAAATCACAATAAACAGAATCCTCAACCCGCAGTAAAATTAAAGGTCGCAATACGGTAGACTCGAACGACCAATCTGACCGGGTGAAATAGATTGACGTAAAGGAGCTACAAGTAGACCTCAAAACAGCAGCATAGTCGCAACTGTTTTGGGGTGCGAAAGCTTGACAATCACCGCCACCTAGGATGAGTCCATATCGGATTCGCGTTGTGAGTGTGACTAGTAGTGGAACTTGGATATACGATCAAAAAGATAGAAACAGAAAGTCCAATACGAGAAAAGTAGGGCGGGTGCAACCCGCGCCGCCAATATCTTCAAGATACCAAGAGAGTGATTGGATATTGGAACGATAAATCGTTGAGGTGACGTACAGCGCGGGTTTCACTCGCCCTACATGTGTAAGCTCCGAAGTTGACGGTGATGGATCACTACCGATCGCTAAATATCATTTTAGGAATCAATATTTTGACGCAAAAGTTCCGCCG
>JAYVHZ010000218.1:0-12238 GCA_043770645.1 Undibacterium sp.
CAGCAACTCATTCTGCACCGCCAACACGCCTTGTATCGCTTTCACTTCTCTTTCAGCGGTAGCGCGCGCGCCAGCATCAGCAACTTCACCAGTCAACAATGCCACCCGATTGAAACTATTCACGTTGACATGTGCTGCATCACCTAAGGCGCGTTTAACTGCGATTTCACCCTTCAAGACGATCGTTTTATCTTCGGTCTGCGCACCGAAAGTACGTCGGTCGGTCGCCGCCAATGTTCCCATCACCGCACTACCAACAACCACCGCCACACATCCTTGCAAACTAACTAAAGCTGCACAAGACAAACTGATTACCAACAAAGGGCGGGCAAAACTTCTTACTACCGGATTCCATAAAGAATTACTCATCCGAATCACCTCCAAATAAAGCGGCATCAATGCCGTCACACATGCAATGTATGGTTAATAAATGTACTTCTTGTATCCGTGCCGTGCGATCATGCGGCACGCAAATATGCACGTCCGCTTCAGTCAGTCGACTGCGCATCTCGCCGCCGCCCTTGCCAGTTAAGGCAATCACACGCATGTCACGTTCTAAAGCCGCATCGACGGCGTTCAGCACGCCTTGCGAATTGCCTGAAGTCGTAATCGCTAATAGGATATCGCCCGCCTGCCCAAAGGCTTGCACTTGTTTCGAAAACACTTCTTGAAAACTATAGTCATTCGCGATGGCAGTCATGATAGAACTGTCGGTCGTTAATGCTAATGCTGGCAGAGGTAAACGCTCGCGTTCAAAACGTCCGACCAGTTCAGCGGCAAAATGCTGACAGTCGGCTGCCGATCCACCATTGCCACAGGCAAGTATCTTGTTGCCATTGGATAGGGCGGTGAACATCAGTTCAATCGCTTGCTCGATGGGTTCGGCGAGTAACTCAGCCGAAATCATTTTCAGTTCTGCACTTTCCTGAAAGTGCGAAAGTATGCGTGAATTTTTCATAGTGGGGGGGATTATAGGGGAGTCATGGATAAGTAGATACCTGCTTTGCAGGTAAAAAAAGATTTTTATTACCGCTAAGGCGAATCAAACCAATAACACAAAATGCGCCTAAAGGGCAATGAATCGATGTGAATTACCTATTTAGCTGCTATCAAAATCAGCTCAATTTCGTGGGTCGCGCAGTTATGAGCTACTGCGAATAAGATCTATTTTAACTTAGCCTGTGATCACGTTCTGTAGCCAGATTAATTCTTCTCCTTCAAATGCCACTACATCGAATCTACAGGGCGGCAAGGGTTTCATGTTCTTTAAATACACCTGAGCGGCATGTACTAAACGCTTTTGTTTGCTTAGCGTGATACTCGCCAATGCACCGCCAAATTGTTTGCTACTGCGCTGGCGCACCTCGATAAACACGACATGCTTGTCATCACGCATAATCAAATCAATCTCACCACCTTTGCATAAAAAACTTCGCTGCAATAATCGCAAACCTTGTGCCTGCAAATGCAATAGGGCTTGCTGCTCGGCGGCGTCACCGCTTCTTTGCTTACTAGTGCGGATTGCTGCCAAACGCCGCGCTAACCAATTTGATTCTGTCATAGCGTACAATCTTTATTCGCGTAAAAATCATTGAAGAATAGCCTTATGAGCCAAGACCACCAAACTGCATTCAACCCCACTGTTCTGTTTGAAGCGGTGAAACAGCAAAGCTATCCTAACGCGACTCTGTATATAGTGGCAACTCCAATTGGCAACAGTGCCGATATCTCGCTGCGCGCCTTACACCTGCTGACACTGGTCGATGCCGTCGCTTGTGAAGACACCCGCAATACCGCACAACTATTGACTCGCTATGGCTTACATAAACCCTTGATCGCAGCACACCAACATAATGAGCACGAGGTTGCGGCAAAGATTATTACGCGTCTGCAAGCAGGTGAACGTATCGCTTTAGTCTCGGATGCGGGCACACCTGCGGTGTCCGATCCCGGCGCCATTATCGTTGATGCCGTGCGCGCTGCTGGTTTGCGGATATCACCTTTACCTGGCGCATCTGCTGCGATCAGTGCCTTATCCGCTAGTGGTTTAGTCAATGATCAGTTCTACTTCGTCGGCTTCTTACCATCCAAAGCCGGACAACGCGACAGCGTTTTACAAGGTCTCGCCCATATTCCCGCTAGTTTAATTTTTTATGAAGCACCGCATCGGATCGTTGAATCGACCCAAGCCTTGCACCACGCCTTTGGTGACACACGGCGCGTCGTTTTTGCACGTGAACTGAGCAAGCTTTTTGAAGAAATACATCGCTGCTCACTGGCTGAAGCAGCCGCTTGGTTGCAGCAAGACAGCCATCGCGAAAAAGGCGAATACGTGGTGATCGTTGAGGGGGCGAGTGCCGATAGCGATCAAGATGACATCGAAGCACAACGGGTACTCAGTATCTTGTTAGCGGAATTATCCGTCAAACAAGCCGCTGCACTCGCTGCGCAAATTACCGGACAAAAGAAAAATGCCCTGTATCAAATTGCACTAAGCATGAAAGATCAAGAAGACTAAATTCTGTTGCCTCGTTAATCGTTTAACGTAATTCGTTTATCGTTGAATCACAATAGGTTTGGCGCTACCAACCGCTAAATCTTGCGCTGCTTTTTGTGCCGCTTCGCGTTGCATGTAAGGCCCACCTTGCAAACGATACAAACTTCCTTGCTGAACAATTTCCAAGTTAATTTCTTGCTCAGTACCAAGCTGGCGTTGCTTATCTTTTAGTACCTGCATCAGCTGCGTTTTGCCCGTCTCGGCATTAGCACGGATCGCAAATGCCGCGAACTGTAAATAGAAAAGATTCTGCGACTTAGACTGGTCTGCTACCGTGTTCGATTTTTCTTCGCTACGTGGCAATTCGGTTTTGATGATACGTCCTTGCGATGCAATTAAAGCTTCCAGACTGACGCCTTCTTTCTCAGTCTTGTCGCTACCCTTTTCAGACACTGGCTTCGTGTCGTTTTTCACTGCATTGGGACTCGCTGGCGTGATTTGCGCTTGCTGGTTTTGGCTGTTCTCCGCCATTTTCGCGATGTCTTCTGGTAGCAATCGTTCTAATTCAACTTCGCTACTTCCCTTGCTCAAATAACCGAGCTTCAAGGCAGCGGTATAGGACAAATCCATAATCCGGTTGGAATGAAATGGACCACGATCATTAATCCGTACAATGATTTGCTTGCCGTTACTTAAATTAGTCACACGCGCATAGGAAGGAATTGGTAAGGTCGGATGCGCGGCAGTCACTTTATACATATCATAAGGCTCTCCAGATGAAGTACGCTTACCGTGAAATTTTTTGCCATACCAACTGGCAAAGCCCTTTTGTTTGAATGGCGTAGTGCTGTCGTTAATGGGTGTATAGTTTTTACCAAATACTTTATACGGTTTATTGCCTGTGCGCGAATATGGTTCTACCACAGGAATCGGATCAACCGTCGATTCCAAGCCTTCAGGAATATCATCACCAGGACCATCATCCAAATAGTATCCACCGCGTCCGGAATTGGCTTTTGGTAATGCGGGCGCGGTACTCGTGCTTGGCTTGGCGACGGGTACCGAAACCACAGAAGCGGGTGCCGTTTTACTTTGTTCCTGTATCACAGGCTTGACTTTAGGTGGACTTGAACAAGCGCTCAACAACAAGATGCCTAACAGACATCCCACATATAAACCGCGCTGTAATAGAGCCATGGAGTCGTCCTAAGATTTCATTAACTTACGATGATGCTGGATGCTCATCAAGATTCCAGCGCCCATGCCCAGCGTCACCATCGCAGTACCGCCGAAACTCACGAAGGGTAAAGGAACACCAACTACAGGCAAAATTCCCACCACCATGCCCATATTCACGAAGGCATAGGTGAAAAAAATCATGGTAATCGCGCCGGCCATCAAACGTGAAAACAAGGTCGGTGCGTTTGCTGCAATCGTGAGTCCACGCAGTACAAATAAAAAATAAAGCGTGACCAAAGAGGCCGCGCCCATAAAGCCAAACTCTTCCAAGTACACCGCCGAAATGAAATCCGTAGTGTGCTCAGGAATAAATTCCAGATGCGATTGCGTACCGCTTTGCCAGCCTTTTCCGGTTAAGCCGCCAGAGCCGACAGCAATCATGGATTGAATAATATGAAAGCCTTTGCCTAAGGCATCGACCGTCGGATCAAACATGATTTCCACCCGATGTCGCTGATAATCGTGCAGTAAAAATTTCCATACCAAAGGCAAACACGCTAGCCCGGCCAACGCTAAGCCAGCTAATAAACGCCAAGACAATCCAGCAAAAAAAATCACAGAAAAGCCAGCCACAAAGACCAGAATCGTAGTTCCTAAGTCGGGCTGTTTCGCGATTAGTCCAGCAGGAATTACCAAGATCACCGTGGCGATCGCAAAGTCTTTCCAACGCAAAGATCCTTCGCGTTTCTGAAAGTACCAAGCCAGCATTAACGGCAACGCAATCTTTAATATCTCGGACGGTTGCACAATAGTGCCGACATTGAGCCAACGCCGAGAGCCATTTTTGACGATCCCGAACATTGCCACACCGACTAACAAGGTAACTCCAAGCACATACAAAGGCACAGCGAAACGCATCAGCGTTTGTGGCGGCACATTCGCCACGATCCACATCACAAAAAAGGCAATCACAATATTGCGCAAATGATGTTCAACCCGTCCAGGCCAATCCAAACCAGCAGAGTACATCGTGATGATGCCAGTCGAGACGATCAAAAATAATAAGATCGCTAACGGCGCGTCAAACACAAAAAAGAGAGAACGGAAGCGTTTCAAGTAGACCGATTTATTATCCATACTATTTTTTCACTCCGGCTGGTTTCGCTTCAGGCTGTGCTTTTGGCGGCAACTCGGCTGGTGCTTTCGGACTTGTTGGCGAGATGCTAGGCGAGCCAGGGGTAATGGCTGGAACTACAGAGGGCGTCACGACCGCTGGCGTAACAGGCGCAGTCGCGGCATTTTCATCTTCATGGATGTGTGCAAGATCTTCAATTTCATTGCCGACTGCTGGTTGTACGGGTACTGCTTTTTCTGTAGGTCGTTTGCCTAACAAATAATAATCAAATGCTTTACGAACAATCGGTGCGGCAGATTCAGAACCATAACCACCATTCTCAACAATAATGGCGACTGCAATTCTAGGCTTATCAATTGGTGCAAAAGCGATATACCACGAGTGATCACGGAAGCGCTCAACGGCATGCTTGGTACCATGTTTCTCGGTTTTCTTCATCGCGATCACTTGTGCCGTACCTGTTTTTCCGCCAGAGGTGTAGGCAGCACCGGCAAATGCACGCATACCCGTACCTTCACGAACGACGCCGCCCATCGCATTTTTAATAAATTCGATATTTGCGATTTTTAATGGAATCCGATAACTTTCTTTCGGCACCGTTAAGCTGCGTTGTTTGGATTGAGGATCTTCAACTTGCTTCACCAGATGTGGTTTCATCACGATGCCGTTATTGACTAGCGTGGCGGTGGCGTGCGCCATCTGTAAAGGGGTAAAAGTATTTTGTCCCTGACCAATCCCAAGTGAAATGGTATCGCCGGGAATCCAGCGTTGATTCGAAGGTTTTTTAAATGCGGCACGCTTCCATGCTGTTGAGGGCAACAAACCTTTTCGTTCATGATCCAAATCGATGCCGGTGATTTGTCCCATTCCAAATTGCGCCATGAAATCGTGCATGGTATCCACACCCATTTCATTCGCCAATTGATAAAAATAAGTATCACAAGAGAGGGCAACTGCGCGGTACATGTCGACCAATCCATGCCCACCCGGTTTATCGTCTCGGAAGATTTTATTCCCAAAAGCGAAATAGCCAGGATCGGAAATAGCCTGTGTCGTAGTGCGCCTACCTAACTCTAAGCCAGCCAATGCCATAAACGGTTTGAACGTCGAACCCGGCGGATAGGCACCAGTCAATGGACGGTTTAATAAAGGAATATCTTCGGAGGTATTGAGCTCGTTCCAACTTTGCTGATCAATCCCTTCGACGAATAAATTTGGATCAAAAGTCGGCATCGACACAAAAGATAAGACGTCACCCGTTTCTGGCTCTATCGCCACAAATGCACCGCGCCGATCACCGAAAGCTTCTTCCACCACTTTCTGCAGCTCGATATCGACCGATAAAATCAGATTCTTACCTGAGGTAGGTAAATTGCGCGACAAAGTTCGTACCGGACGACCACCCGCTGACACTTCAACTTCTTCAAAGCCAGTTGTACCATGCAGGATTTTTTCGTAGCTTTTTTCTAGACCTTCTTTGCCGATATAACTGGTGCCTTTGTAATTCGGCGCGTCCTCGCTGTCCTCAATCAATTCGGCATCACGCTTGTTGATCCGGCCGATGTAGCCAATCACATGCGAGGCGACATCACCCAAAGGATATTGACGAAACAAGCGTGCTTGCACATCAACGCCAGGAAAACGGAAGCGTTGCGCAGTGAAGCGTGCGACTTCTTCATCCGATAATCGAGTACGAATCGGCAAGCTGCCAAAACTCTTCGATTCCTCCATCAGTTTGCGCAAACGCTTGCGATGTTTAGGCTGGATATCGACCAATTCGGAGAGGTCGTCAATCAGACTATCGAGATCTTGGGTGATCTTGGAAGGCGTAATTTCTAAAGTATAAGCAGAATAATTACGCGCCAAAATGACGCCATTTCTATCCAAAATCAAGCCCCGATTTGGCACGATAGGCACTACAGATATCCGGTTTTCATTCGCTTTGGTGGCATAGGCTTCGTGTTTGACAATCTGCAACCAAACATAGCGCCCCAATAAAATACTAAAGCAAACGAAAGCCAGTACGCCAATCACCGCTAGTCGCACCCGAAATAAATATAGCTCGCGCTCAGTATTTTTTAGTTCCGTCATACTTACTTCACTCCAGACTGAGATTGGCTTAAATCGGACGCGTGTTGTCTTTATTGACGGCGCGACGCTGCGGAGCGAGAAGTAGCCAGGAGGCGACAGGCCACAATGCGGTGGTTACTACACATTCTAAAAAGAATAACCAACCAGGAAAATGCGAATCAGAAGATAGCAGTCGCACAGTCAATTGAATCAATTGAACGCCGAGAAATAAGGGAAAAACCTGCAAACTTTGCACCAACGGCGGGAACCATAAAACGCGACGATGGATAGAAATCGCAAAGTACGACAGCAAAGTAAAAGCCAAGGCGTTCTCGCCCAGATACACCGCATCATGCACATCCATCAGTAAGCCCATCAAGAATGCAACACCAATGCCGACCTTGCGTGGCTGATGAATACTCCAGAATACGAGCGCCAATGCCACAAAATCTGGCATCCCGACCTGCACACCCCAAGGAAACAAGTTCAACATGAACGCTAACATCAGACTGATCGCGATGAACAAAGAATTAGCGGGCAATAAAATGTAATGAGGATGGCTCATTTTTTATCCTCTTTGGCGGCGCTTGCCGTAGTACCACGCACCTCAGTTTTTGGTGGAGTTGGATTCGGCGTGGCTGGTTTTGTACCATTAGGGCTTGCGGGTACAGCTTCTACTGCCAAAGGAATTGCCTCCTTCGGTATAGTCTTGTCGTCTTTGACCGAATCTCGTGTCACACGACGACTAATTTTTTCTTTCTTGGTACGTTCTTCTTCGGTTTCTGGCGGCGCTAACTGACTGGTATCGACTAACAAAATCAACAGCTGCTTGTGCTGTTCAATGCCCGCCAGTGGCGTACACAAAACAATTTCAAAGGTCGTGCTCGCCTTACTCTCGACCTGCGCTACTTTAGCGACCTGCAAACCTGCTGGATAGACACCATCTAAGCCCGAGGTAATCAAAATATCGCCGAGCTTCACATCCGCATTACTAGTAACGCGCATTTCCAGATAGGCGGAACGGCCACGCCCATTAATAACACTGCGCATGCCGCTGCGCTCGACTTGTACAGGTATCGCCTGATTTTTATCCGTCAACAAAGTTACTTCTGCGGTCAATGGAAAAACTCGCGTGACCTGACCAATCACACCACGCTCATCAATCACCGGCTGCCCAATCGCAACGCCTTGCTGTGAGCCTTTATTCAAAATAATTTTGCGCGCATATTCATCGCGCGCGTCGTATAACATCTCTGCCAGGAGTGATTTGTTTGGCGTGCGTTCTTTCAATTCTAATAAGCGACGCAAGTGCGCGTTTTCACTTTCTAACAAAGTACTTTTTTGTAGTGTTTGTGCTTGCAAAATCTGCTGCTGCTTCATCGCCTCTAGCTCACTTTGCAAGCGAGTCGTAGAGGCAAAATAACCGCCAAAAGATTTGACCGCATCGCGCGGCATCAGCACCAGCATTTGTAAAGGATAGAGTGCTGTCGCCACAACCTGACGTACGCGTACCAGAGAATTCAAACGCGAATCAACCACCAAGAGGCCAATTGCAAAAACTGCGAAGAACACCACTTTAACGCGCGCCGATGCGCCCTGTTTAAAAAGTGGTGGTGGACTATGTTGCATAGATGAACGCCAGCGAACAAGCAATAAAAACTTAAAAAAAGATCTGGCATTCTACGTCTGCCAGATCTGACTTTTAAATATCTGTGGATGTTATCAAACCAAAATTGAGTCTGACACGACAAGCAAATTCTACATGAGCTTCGATGTCAGCTTCAACGTAGATACTGCGCACAATCGGCGCACAGATTATTCGTAAGAGAACAAAGAACCTAATTTATCCATACGTTCTAATGCCATACCAGAACCGCGGACCACGCAAGTTAAAGGCTCTTCGGCAACCAACACTGGCAAACCGGTTTCTTCCATCAACAAACGATCCAGATCGCGCAATAAAGCACCGCCGCCGGTCAACATCATGCCTTTTTCAGCAATGTCGGCACCGAGTTCTGGTGGCGTCTGTTCCAAGGCATTTTTTACCGCAGAAACGATGTTGTTCAGAGGATCAGTCAAGGCCTCCAAAATCTCATTGCTGGAAATCGTAAATGAACGTGGAATACCTTCGGACAAATTACGCCCTTTCACTTCCATTTCCTTGATTTCCGAACCAGGGAAAGCAGAGCCGATCGTTTTCTTAATGGCTTCCGCAGTTTGCTCACCGATCAACATACCGTAGTTGCGGCGAATGTAGTTCACAATCGCTTCATCAAACTTATCGCCACCGACGCGCACTGAGCCTTTGTACACCATGCCGCCGAGAGAAATCACGCCGACTTCTGTGGTACCACCACCGATGTCCACCACCATCGAACCTGTCGCATCAGAGACTGGCAAACCAGCACCAATCGCGGCCGCCATCGGCTCTTCGATCAAATACACTTGTGACGCGCCTGCACCCAATGCAGATTCACGAATCGCACGACGCTCAACTTGGGTAGAACCGCAAGGAACGCAAATGATAATACGTGGGGAAGGTTTGAATAGTTTATTGTCGTGCACCATACGGATAAACTGCTTGAGCATTTGCTCAGTCACCGTAAAGTCGGCAATCACGCCGTCTTTCATCGGGCGAATCGCTTCGATATTGCCAGGAACTTTACCCAGCATTTGCTTCGCTTCTTTACCGACTGCCTGTATCGTTTTTTTACCGTTAGGGCCACCTTCTTGACGAATCGCGACGACTGAAGGCTCATCCAAAACAATGCCCTGACCGCGAACATAAATGAGGGTATTGGCAGTACCTAGATCAATTGCCAAATCATTACTGCGAAAAAAACCAAACATGTAAATTCCTGTGTATTCTGTGTTGTCGACCCAGATCAATTTCGGGGCTGTTTTAAGATCCATCTGTGCAGCAATTTTGCTGCATCAAAAAATTTTTACTCTTGAACGTATTGCGCACCAGATTACGCCCCAATTTAACTAAAAACACAGTCGAAACGGCTACAAACTGCCGCACACTGGAATGAAAATATAAGGTGTTAAATGAATTTAAGCGCAGAAAGAGAACAATTCACAAAACTCTTCTGCAATTAAGCATTTTTAGGCCGCCACATCAAAATCACTAAATCTATCAACAAACACGACATCTTCGGCGATTTTAAGAGTATTAACCCGACATTCTACCTTATAATCCTAGAAATCATAGGTAATCCACCAAATAGTATTTGGACTTTTCTTGACGCTTTTTATAGGACTTTAAAAGCATAAAAAATTGGCAATTAAGCTTCATCGCTGATGGCTTAAGTGCACGAGTTTCACACAATCATTTATTGTTATTAACATCATTTTGGCGCGCCAATCGGCGTAGTAAACCATGTCATTAGAATTAAACGATGTAAAACGTATCGCCAATTTGGCGCGACTCGAATTAACGGAAACACAAGCCAATAGCAGCTTAGAAAAGCTCAATGGCTTTTTCTCGATCGCCGAGCAGTTAAAGGCGATCGACACCACTGGCGTCGCGCCCTTAAGCCATCCGATTGCAGCGCTCATGCCAGAAATTTGTTTGCGTTTGCGTGAAGATAAAGTCACCGAAAGCAATCACCGCGAAGAATATCAACAAGTCGCACCCGCGACCCAAGATGGCCTCTACCTCGTACCAAAAGTCATAGAGTAGAGCGCTCTCATTCCGTCATTTTATGCATGCCCGCATCTCAACAACACCATGCTGGCGTGACGCTACAAATCAAAGAATACGCTGAGAAAATCCATGCACACGCACTCATTGAAACAACTCTCTGCCATGCTGCAGAGCAAACAAGTCTCCGCTACAGAATTAGCGACGCATTACTTAAGCCGGATTGAAGCCAGCAATCTCAATGCCTTCACCCATGTTGACCGCGCTTTGACCTTGGCACAAGCCGCTGCTGCCGACCTGCGCTTAGCACAAGGCGATACGACCGCACTGACGGGCATCCCGATCGCGCACAAAGATATTTTCGTCACACGCGACTGGCGCTCGACCGCAGGTTCACGCATGTTGGAAAATTACGTTAGCCCATTTAATGCAACCGTCGTTGAATTATTTAATCAAGCTGGCACCGTCACTTTAGGCAAACTCAATTGCGATGAATTCGCGATGGGTTCTAGCAACGAAAATTCCTATTTTGGCCCGGTGAAAAATCCTTGGGATCTCACAGCTGTTCCGGGTGGTTCCTCCGGCGGTTCTGCTGCTGCGATTGCGGCACGTTTAGCACCAGCGGCAACGGGTACAGATACCGGCGGTTCGATTCGTCAGCCTGCGGCATTTTGTGGCGTCACTGGCATCAAACCGACTTACGGCAGCGTCTCGCGTTTTGGCATGATCGCATTTGCGTCTTCACTCGATCAGGGTGGACCGATGGCGCAAACTGCTGAGGACTGCAGCTGGCTACTCAATGCCATGACGGGTTTTGATGAGAAGGACTCGACCAGCGTACAACGTGAAAAAGAAGATTTTTCACGCA
The DNA here is from genome assembly GCA_043770645.1 of Undibacterium sp. Taxonomy (GTDB): domain Bacteria; phylum Pseudomonadota; class Gammaproteobacteria; order Burkholderiales; family Burkholderiaceae_D; genus Undibacterium. Next base: position 11,396 of record JAYVHZ010000218.1, read on the forward strand.
ATCTGAATCAAGATATTAAAGGCTTACGTATCGGTGTGCCACGCGAATTTTTCGGTGAAGGTCTGGCCAAAGACGTAGAACAAGCAGTGCGCACGGCCTTGGCCGAATACGAAAAAATGGGTGCAATATTAGTGGATATTTCTCTGCCAAAAACGGAATTATCCATTCCCGTGTATTACATCATTGCACCAGCCGAAGCCTCTTCCAATTTGAGCCGTTTTGATGGTGTGCGTTATGGTCATCGCGCAGCGCAATACAAAGACTTGAACGACATGTATCGCAAGACCCGCACCGAAGGTTTTGGCGAGGAAGTTAAACGCCGCATCTTGACGGGCGCTTATGTTTTGTCACACGGTTATTACGATGCCTACTATTTGCAAGCGCAAAAAATCCGTCGCTTAATCGCGCAAGATTTTCAAGCGGCGTTTGAACAATGTGATGTGATTATGGGTCCAGTTGCACCGACCGTGGCATGGGATCTTGGTGATAAATCCGATGATCCAGTCGCGAATTATTTAGCCGATATTTTCACCTTATCGACTAGCTTAGCGGGCTTACCTGGCATGTCAATTCCATGTGGTTTTGGTCAGGGTGAAAAGAATAGTAAGCGCCCTGTTGGTTTGCAAATCATCGGCAATTATTTTGCCGAAGCGAAGCTGTTGAATGTTGCCCACCAATTTCAGCAAGCGACGGATTGGCATACGAAGACGCCGGAATAGAAGCAAATAGCAAGACCCCCACGTCCAATAAGTTAAGGATGTAAATTTGTAGGGCGGGTGAAACCCGCGCCGTCAGAACGTCGAGCACCTAAGCAGCGCGGGTTTCACCCGCCCTACGAATTCC
>JAYVHZ010000219.1:0-8688 GCA_043770645.1 Undibacterium sp.
CATCGAGTGCCAGACGGATCCTCGCACTAGTGATGGGTCGATAATAACCAGACCGCATATCGTTTTCGCGTGACCAGATCGTTTTCACGGGCACATTGACTTCTCTCGCTATCAGCGCCGCTTCAACTGCGAAGTCCTGCTCTAGCCTTCTGCCAAAACCACCACCGACATTTTGCGTATGAATCGTGACTTGTTCAGTTTGCATCCCCAAAGCTTGCGCAACACCCCGCTGCGTATCTGTCTGACTTTGCGTTGATAGCCACACTTGCGCCCCACGCTGGCTCACTTCAACCGTCGCATTCAATGGTTCCATCGGCGCGTGTGCTAAAAATGGCGCTTCAAATTCCGTGTCAATCACCTGATTTGCTTGCATTAGTGCCTGATCCACAGCGGCGACTGTGGTCGGTTGCCCGGGCGCCGCCATGCCATCACCAGCACGAATGGCATCGCGCAGCTTCTGCAATATGATAGGGCTAGACAGTCGCTCTTGTGGCGCTGCCTTCCATTCAGGTTTTAATTGCTGACTAGCCTTCTGCGCAATCCAATAGCTAGTGGCGATCACAGCCACCGCATTCGGCAGGCGAACCACTTTGCGAACGCCTTTGATTTTCATCGCTGGCTTCACATCCACGGCAATCAATGTCTCACCAAAACGTGGCGCGTGAATCACAGCCGCATACAGCATCCCCGGTAAGCTGATGTCAATGCCAAATTTGACGCTACCATCGACACGAGCATCAATGTCCGGGCGCGGCAAGGATTTTCCTAAGACCGTCCATTCTTTCGGCGGTTTCACTTTCGGTTTTTGCGGTACAGCTTGAGTTGCCGCCAAATCGAGTAGCTGCACATACGGCAATGACCGTTGGCTGGCTTGATGCTTAACGCTCGCATTCTCGACAGTACATTCGGCAGGACTCACTTGCCAGATTTGTGTCGCTGCAGCGATCAACATCTCACGCGCCGCCGCCGCGGCGGGTGCGGTAGTCAATCGCGCTTGTTCAAATCCCACACTGGCAAAGGTCGTAATCCCTTGCGGAAATTGTTGATGATAAGCCTTGATCACAGGTGCATGTTCAACCTTGACCTGATGCATTGCCAGTCCTAATTCTTCCATCACTATCTGGGCAACAAGCACGTGCGTACCCTGTCCCAAATTAGTGACCGTCGTATAGGCAGTCACCATTCCCTCTTTATCAAACTTCAAATAGAAATCAAAAGGTGAATTTAGTTTCGGGCTAACAGGGCTCTGTGCAACCGCATCAGACGACACAGGAAGCGTGGTAACGCCGAGTAACCAGCTCCCTACCGCTAGATTGCTGACGATAAATTGGCGACGACTGAGAGAGTCCGGTGAGTTCATACATTTTCCTCCAGCGTCACGGTCAACTGCATCGCGTGCAGATTTTTCGCAGCAGTATGAATCGCTGCCCGTACCCGGGTGTAAGTGCCACAACGACATAAATTCGTCATCGCCAAATCAATGTCGGCATCAGTAGGATGGGGGTTTTGCTTCAGCAATGCAGCTGCCGCCATAATCATGCCAGACTGGCAGTAACCGCATTGCGGCACTTGATGTGCAATCCAGGCTTGTTGCAATACATGGCTACGATTTTTCGAGAGTCCCTCGATGGTCGTAATGTCTCGACCAGCAACAGCTTGCACCGGCACCACACAACTACGCATGGCATTGCCATTCACGTGCACCGTACAGGCACCACACAGCGCGGCACCACAACCGAACTTCGTGCCAGTGAGTCCTAAATCTTCCCGTAGAGCCCATAGTAAGGGCTTATCAGATTCACACTGCAATTTTCGACTCTGTCCATTAATTTTTAAAGCAATTGCCATCACTGACTCCTTATTAGATCACGTTCGACACACAGGACTTAGCCCAACTAACTGACCCGAACTTAAACAAAATGCTCTAGGGAAGAGCATTGCCACAGACAGAGCGCTTTTCCGCGCCTCATTGCAACGATATTGCAGCGAATTTTGCTGCAACATTGCGCGCCCTTTAATATCTATGATTATGAAAAGTCTTGTCAGTAAATTTAAGCGATGAGTGATGAAGGAGCAAAAGCGTGTGACTAAAAATATTGCCTCGCTATTTTCAGTCTTCAAATGGCACGATATACTCGCCGCCATGAATACCCGCATTCCTTCCATGGCAATTCCAACTGACTCAAGCACATCTTGGTTCAAGATCATTGGCATCAATTTGTTGATCTGGCTGTGCATCTGCACAATAGGTGCGGCGGGAAACTATCAAGATATCTTGCGCAATGAGAGTAAGGTCCAGTTTCTAAATATCTGGTTATCCTGGATTAATGGTCACGTTCCCCTATTTTTCTTAAGCAGCCTCTTACATCACTTTTTGCAAAAGCGTCCGGCACAAATTGCCAGTGCGGCTCTGATTATGCGGCTGTACCTATTACTATCTTTAAGTTTTTTCCCTCTGCACATACTCTATATCACCATCCCAAAGTGGCTCAAAATGGCGGATGAGCATACGTTGCAAAGCTTTTTCGTACGCTTTACGCAGAACAGCAATTTCACTTGGTTTTTAGAATATGCATGGTTCACTGGCACTTTTGCTGTGGTAATCGCCGTCCGCATTTGGCATATAGGACAAACACGCAGTGCTATCTTGCAGCAGACCCAAACCGCGTATCTCCAACTAGATCTCGCACTAGAACAACAACGCCTACGCAGTCTGCGCCAACAACTAGAGCCCCACTTCATTTTCAACGCCCTCAATGCCATCAGCGCACTAGTCAGAACCAATGAAAAATCGGTCGCTTTGGCAGGCATACACAGGCTCAGTGATTTACTGCGTTACGCCCTGACGGCAAGCAACAAAGATTGGGTCAGCTTTAGGGATGAACTCGATTTCATACGCGACTATTTGGCGCTCCAACAATTGCGTTATGGTGAGCGCTTAGAAGTGATTATTGAAGGTGATACACCTGCCATCTTGCATGGAGATTGCTTGCCTTTGTTACTTCAACCCTTGATTGAAAACGCCTTACGCCATGATCTTGATTGCCATGAAGAGTGCAGTCAAATCAATCTGGCGTTTAGTTTGAACGTGGATCAAGTCACAGTAACGATAAGCAATCAGAAGCACGACAATTCCGAAAAAAATCCCGGACTCGGTTTAGGTCTATCGCAAACACGCTTACGTTTAGAGATGATGTATAAGAGCAAAGCAAGTATGCAAATCAGCGAGAATTGTGAGGCTTTTTGTGTAAGCATCACGACGCCTCTGCATCGACCAGATACTCTACTATGAACCACGCTATTCGAGCCCTGATTGTCGATGATGAAGAATTAGGCCGCAAAAATTTACAATTTGCGATTGAAGAGCACAGCAACTGGCTCATCGCGGCGCAGGCGTCGAGCGTGGCAAACGCACGACTTGCACTTGCCACTCACAGCATAGACGTGATTTTTTTAGATATACAAATGCCACGTGAAACAGGTTTGCAATTGGCACGGGAGTTATCCGAGCAAGCCACACCACCTTTGATTATCTTTGTGACGGCATTTAATGAGCACGCGATCGAAGCATTTGAATTACACGCACTCGACTATCTTTTAAAGCCACTCAACGACAGACGTCTCGCGCAGGCTTTAGAACGTGCCGAGAGTATGCTGGGATTGCAGCAGCAAGCTAACTATGCCAAATCACTTCGGCATTACCTTGAAGATGAACAAGACAAAGAAAGAACGATACAGAAATATTGGCAACAAGTCGGTGTGCGCTCTATCGGCAAAATTGAAACCGTCATGCTTGACGATGTATTGTGGATAGAAGCACAAGGCAATTACATGCAGCTCCATACCGGCACCCGACAAATCCTCTATAGGGCGTCGATGGCGCGTTTAGAAAAGCACTTAGATCCCAGCATGTTTTTACGCATACATCGAAGTACGATTGTGCGTATCGATCAAATTTTGCGCATACAAATTGCAGATGACAATCACTACAAAATGACCTTACGTTGCGGCGATCAGGTTCTGATAAGTGAACGCTATATCGCCGTAGTGAAAGACGTTCTAGCCCATCATTTTTCGTCAGAAGCACCGATAAAACGATAGACCGTTGCCCCCAATACCGCACCAACAATTGGTGCGACCCAGAACAACCATAATTGCGCAACAGCCCAGTCTCCAACGAATACAGCGACTGCTGTACTACGCGCCGGATTAACTGAAGTGTTCGTCACGGGGATACTAATCAAATGGATCAAAGTCAAACACAAACCAATCGTAATTGGTGCAAAACCAGCGGGCGCGCGTTTATCGGTTGCGCCTAAAATCACGATCAAGAAAAACATCGTCAGTACGACTTCAATCAAGAACGCCGCCATCATCGAATAGCCGCCAGGTGAGTGCTCGGCAAAACCATTCGATGCAAAACCTTTACTCACATCAAAGCCAGCAGCACCGCTCGCGATTAAATACAAAATCGCTGCGCCGGCAATGCCACCAGCCACTTGCGATACTATATAAGGTAATAATTTATTCGCAGGAAAACGACCACTCACCCACAAACCAACCGATACCGCTGGATTCAAATGGCAACCAGAAATATGTCCGATCGCATAAGCCATCGTCAATACTGTCAAACCAAAAGCGAGAGACACGCCAGCAAAACCAATACCAAAACCAGGGAAGCCCGCCGCCAGTACCGCGCTACCACAACCGCCTAAAACCAACCAAAACGTACCAAAAAATTCTGCGCCATATTGTTTCATTATGTTCCTCCGCCTTTTATATTGAGTATGTTGTTTAGAACCAGATGACGTTTGCAGTACATTTATCGTCAACTGGAAATAACCGTGGCATCTTGAAACACGAAGTCTTCTAGGTCAAGCGGCTTCCTACATATTTAACAAAAGTTCGCTTTCCGAATATCTATTGGTACGCCATATCATCTGTAAGAAGCGCTGGTATCGAGAGAAGCGTATACGGGACTGCTTTTCAAACTTCCGCGTCATTTGGCATACAAATCAATAATCTTATCGATACCATCACGGCAAACCTGACAAAACTGTTCACTACGATCAAACATCAAACATTGCATTTGTGATCGGTAATAGCCTTTCGCTTCATAGTTGGCCCCTTCAAATGCGCCGATCACTTTAAAGTTGGGATCTCTAGAAAATAATTGAGTGGACTCAATCAAATCCTTTTTGAACAAGGCACTCATTTCCGATTCTGGACGACTATTTTTTCTAAGATCCGCCCGTATTTTCTGATAAGCACGCGATGCGTCTTCATATTGCGTCTTTGGCCAAGCAGTCGGTAGAGCAGTATCGCCTTTAATGTGCTGCTTCCATTTTATTTGGGCTGGATTTTTTAGGGCAGTTACATTCGGTTCCCAAGGTTCTTGTTTGATCTCAGCGCCAGTTTGATAGGCCACTGGTGACGTGTAGTATTCATCTGCCAATCCTGCAAAGTGATGGCCAAACTCATGCACGAATAAATACTCTGACCAATCATTGTTTGCCGCTGCTGTAGAGAATTGACCAAAGATACCACCGCCTCCATAAGTATCGTTATTCACCAGAATTTCGATAAATTCATACGGAGCGTTTTGTGCAATTTCGCGCAAAGCTCGGTTGTCTAGGGTTAAAACGTAGCGCTCGCTACCAAAAATATCATAACGAGCACCGAGGCTAGACGCATGATGCTGCCCTGTTGATGGACGTGACACGCCGGACGTTTTGGTTGGGACGACTAGCGCCCAAACATTGAAGTCTTTAGCACGCTCCTTAAATGGCGAGACGGAAAATAGATAGGCACTGAGACGCTTAGCATCAGCCCTAAATTTAGTCATTTCCTTCTGTGTATATCCGTCACCAAGAATTAAGAGATCGACTTTCTCTGCTGAATTACCGCTGACATGAATCGGGATGGGTTTGAGCTTAGATTCAGGTTGCTTGCGAATGACATCTTGGGCATCCGTATCAATATCGGTTTGCCAAATTATTTGAAACTGATTTGCCTCATCACGTCTTAAAATACGTATAGTGACTGGCTTACTCGGTTTAGGAAAACGTAAAGATTCTTGAAAACCACGGTCAATTTTCCCCGCTTCTTCTGTACTTTGCCATTCGGCAAAGACAGTAGAAAAACCACGAGAATAAAGTAATTCGCCGCTGGCTTTATCACGGACTTCAAAGCGATTCACACCACGATTGGTGTTATCAATATTTTTCTTTTGATTGCCAGGCCATAGCAATGGCTCGATCACAACACGATCTAAAGCATAGTGTTCGCTTTTGGCATTACCGCTGTGAAAGTAATCGACACGTACAGTTGCAGCCTGTTGCGCAACCGCGAATTGGGAAACAAAGAGTAGACCCGCACTGAGTATTTTTATGAAGTGGCACATCACTTTTCCTTTAATATTTTTCAATAGGTAAAATACTATCAGAACAAAGTACCAGCGACTGTAAAAATAAAGTAACGAAAAAAGCGTGACTGTCTCCAGTCACGCTAAGAGGAAAACTAAAAGATCAAACTACATTATCTAAGCAGCATGCAACTGTTCAGCTGGGCTAACCGTACGTAATGGTTCAGCATCAATCAAAATACGACGTGGTTTATGTGCCTCTGGAATTTCACGTTGCAATTCAATATTCAGTAAGCCATTGTCCAAACGCGCTCCCACTACTTTGACATGGTCTGCCAAGCGGAAGCTGTGTTCGAAATCGCGTGAGGCAATGCCACGATGTAGGTAAGTGCCTTGTGCTTCTTGTTTGGCTTTACGTCCAACAATTTTCAATACATCACGCTCTGTTTCGATTTCAATTTCAGTGCGATCAAAACCAGCAACTGCCATACTGATACGGTACTGGTCCTCGTTCACCAATTCGACGTTGTAAGGCGGATAGCTAGGTGCAGCTTCGGCTCGTTGAGCCTCGTTAAAAAGATGTGCTAAACGATCAAATCCGATTGCAGAACGATAGAGTGGAGAGAAGTCAAAATTACGCATGATATATATCCTTATAAAGTGAAGCGATATGTGATTTAAATTAATTTGCAGACCTCACTTGAGCATCTGCTGATACCGATATGTAGATACGGAAGAGGCATTTCAAGAGAAAATAATTTAAATTTTTGTTGGACTTGAAAGCGAAAATTGCGTCCCCATCTCCGCGCGATTTGATTATTTTTCATTCCCAGATGGTGCACATCGAATACGTCTACAAACACAAGCCATGTTCACTGTGAACGCTAGAAAAGATTCAGCATCGGTCGAAAAAAGTTCAACCCAGCAGATTTATCGTCGATTATTTTTCTAAAAAAATTATTTCAATTTCGTGTCAACACAAAAAAACTTGAGCCCGTTATGGGAGTACGCAGCAAGCACTGCGCAACAGCAAGACAAAGTATCACTAGCACAAAAAACTAATTACTCACTTTTATTCAATTGATACAAATAGGAATTCATCATGAAAAAAATCGCATTGACTATCATCGCTACTACATTGTCCATGAGCGCAGCATTCGCTAGTACAGAGCAGGCTCCAAGCGCAAGCGCATCAGCAAAGGCAGCGGTGGCTTCAACCGCGACAGCAGCGCCAAAAGCAGCCGCAAGCTCAGTATCCAGTGCCGCTGCCAGCGCACCTGCGAAAGTAGCAAGTGTCCCTGCACCAGCGGCGGCAGCCAGTCCAGCGAGTGTGCCTGCACCAGCGGCAACAGCCAGTCCAGCGAGTGTGCCTGCAGCCGCGAAAGCTGCCGCTAGTGCGGATGTAAAAGGTGCACCAGCTAAGCAGGCAGTCAAGAAAGTAGAAAAAACGACTGAAAAAGCAGCAGCGTCGGTACCGGCAGCAAGTAAATAATTCACCTACAAATTCGTAGCAAAGTAATCAGCAAAAACGGCGCTTGTGCGCCGTTTTTGCATTGCCTCAAACGATCTCACTTTGATCCCCCTATTTTGCATTCTGCTCCCAATAACTGTCATTTCATCTTTTTCGGCAGACAATCACCAAAAATACAGGCACACTAGCCTCACTCGATGTAGTTCATTACTTTTTCAATAAACGGAGTTCACTATGCGCAAATTAATCGTTTCATGTTTCACAGTAGGTTTAGTCCTGGCTAGTTCATTTGCTGCTGCGGGTGAGCAGATTCGTAAAGTTTCCCCCTTCAGTACGATACGTACACAAGGGGCACTTTCAGTTGAAGTCGTCGTGGGGAGTACGCATTCCATTACCGTCAAAGGCGACGACAAATACATGGACAAAATCATCACCGATATTGCTGGAGATGAGCTTCTGATCAGCTACAAAGAGAAGAAAAATATTCGTCTCTCAGATGATTTAAAGGTGATCGTGACGATGCCAAATTTGACCAAATTCAAAATGGAAGGTGCTGGCTTAACCACGGTAAGTAAGATTGCCGGCGACCGCTTTGAACTCAATTATGAAGGCGTAGGATTATTAAAAATGAGCGGCAAAGTACGTGATTTCAAACTACGTGCACAAGGCGTCGGTTTCGTTGATGCCAAAGGCTTAGTTGCTGAAAATGTCGATGCGACGGTGGAAGGCATCGGTTCAGTCGAAGTCACAGCAACAGAAAAACTGAAAGCCAATGTGCAAGGTATAGGCTCTTTGAATTATTTTGGCAACCCGAAATCGGTCAGCAAAACAGTCGAAGGTATTGGTGGAGTTA
>JAYVHZ010000220.1:0-10059 GCA_043770645.1 Undibacterium sp.
CTCTTCTGCACGTTGAGGATCATTCATTTCCATTTGAATTAAGGCACGAAGACTATAGGCGTCAGCCAATTGAGGGGAAATTGTGATCACGTTCCTGATCTCTTCCAATGCCAACTTAAACTGCCCCTCCTTAAAATAGTCGACAGCGAGCTGCATACGAATTGAAATGCGACGTTGAATATCAGGATTCCCCGCAACCACCTTTTCATCATCCATAGAATTAGGAGACTTTAGGCCAGAGCAAGCCGACAATAACACCGCACAAAAAGCAATAATCAGTACAAAAGTCGACTTGTAAAATCGCATCATTTTATCTCCGTAATTTTGCCAAAATTGGGACCAAATTTTTTCTGATATTCCGACATTTGCTGCATCCGCTCTTGAACCCGCGTTCTATCTTGCACTTCGCCAGCCAATTGACCGCAAGCAGCATCGATATCATCACCGCGCGTCTTGCGCACAGTCGTGACAATACCAGCGTCCATCAAGATTTGCGCGAACAATTTAATACGCACGTTTGACGAACGCGTTAACCCAGACTCTGGGAATGGGTTAAACGGAATCAAGTTAAATTTACACGGAACTGTTTTCACCAAAGCCACCAATTCCCTAGCATGTTGATCGGTATCATTCACACCATCCAACATACAATATTCGAAAGTAATGAAATCGCGCGGTGCGAATTCCAGATACCGACGACAAGCATCCATCAGCTCGTGCAAAGGATATTTCTTATTCAACGGAACCAAGCCATCGCGCAACTGATCGTTTGATGCATGTAATGACACTGCCATCGCCACTGGACATTCTTTGGACAATTTATCGATCATCGGCACCACACCACTCGTCGACAAAGTAACTCGGCGACGTGATAAGCCGTAGGCATTATCATCCAACATCAATTTCAATGCAGTGACTGTTGGTTCAAAATTCAATAGCGGCTCACCCATTCCCATCATCACGACATTCGTGATCTGGCGCTCACCTTTGGGTCCTGGCTCTATGCCCTTAGTACGGCGCAGTTCAAACTCAGCCATCCACAATTGGCCGATGATTTCACCAACACTTAAATTACGATTAAATCCTTGTTTGCCGGTAGAACAAAACCGACAATTAACTGCACAGCCCGCTTGCGTAGAAATACACAAGGTGCCGCGATTTTCTTCTGGGATGAATACAGTCTCAACCGCGTTTCCATTTCCAACATCGACGAGCCACTTACGCGTACCGTCAGTCGATGTGTGATCACTGATCACTGCTGGCGCGGAAATATGCGCACGTCCAGCCAACTTTTCTCGCAGAGATTTTGCCAGATCGGTCATTTCATCAAAATTGCTAGCGCCGAATTGATGTATCCAGCGCTGCAATTGTTTTGCGCGAAACGGCTTCTCACCCAACTCGCCGCAGTAAGCTACGAGTTGTGCAGGATCAAAATCCAATAAGTTGGTGAGTACCGTCATTTAAATCTTCTCAATTAAAACTTTGCAGTTAAATTTTTCTCGCGCCCGAGGCACACGCCCCGGTTCAAACCTTGAATTACTCTACATTTACTTCTGCACAAATTAACGTGAGTACACGTTCAATGCTGGGAAGAAGTAAGCGATTTCATTTGCAGCTGTTTCAGCAGCATCAGAACCGTGAACTGCGTTTGCATCGATAGATTCAGCGAAATCAGCGCGGATTGTGCCTTTTTCTGCCTTCTTAGGATCTGTTGCACCCATCAAATCACGATTTGTCAAGATCGCGTTTTCGCCTTCCAACACTTGTACAAAAACTGGGCCAGAGATCATAAAATCGACCAAATCTTTGAAGAATGGACGTGCTGCATGCACAGCATAGAAACCTTCCGCTTCAGCGCGGGACAATTGTGTCAAGCGAGCAGCAACAACTTTCAAGCCAGCACCTTCAAAGCGACTGACGATTTGACCGATAACGTTTTTTGCAACTGCGTCAGGTTTAATGATTGATAATGTACGTTCGATAGCCATCTAAAAACTCCAATAAAAAGAAAGGGTTAAGACAAAATTTCAAGAATTCATCTAACCTTAGATTTTAGCACGAAACCACTTGAGCTAGGAAACATGTCTATTTTCTATTTCGTTAAAATTTCACGAATATCGATCACTCGTAGTGAATCAGTTGCAATATCCTGTCACTACAGCGACCAAAGCAACCAGGAAATAGTTCAAAGCCGCACAAATTTTAATTGAAATAATCTTCGAACTCCGCAAACATGGTGCTTGCAAGCGGCAACTGTTAGACTTCGCGCTTCATTCAGCATAAAGAAATACGAGCATTCACATGACACAAACTGCCAAACGCTTTTCCGATTTACCACTAAATCCAGCGCTAATCAGCAATCTCGAAAGCTTAGCTTATCTGGAAATGACAGAAATTCAAGCAAGCAGCATCCCTGTCATGCTCGAGCATCGCGACTTGATTGCACAAGCCAAAACAGGTAGCGGTAAAACTGCCGCCTTTGGTATCGGTATTTTAAACAAGCTAAATCCCAGTTATTTCGCCACGCAGGCACTGGTGGTCTGTCCAACGCGAGAATTAGCGGATCAAGTTTCCAATGAATTGCGTCGCTTAGCACGTGCCACGCCGAACGTGAAGATTTTGACTTTATGCGGTGGCACACCTATGCGTCCGCAAATTGCCTCACTTGAACATGGCGCGCATATCGTTGTTGGCACGCCAGGTCGCCTACTCGACCATATCGGCCGCAATAGCATCAATCTCGCCACCGTACAAACCTTGGTATTAGACGAGGCGGATCGGATGGTTGACATGGGATTTTTTGAGGATATCGTCGGCATCGTCGCCGCGTGCTCTCCACGTCGTCAAACATTGTTATTTTCTGCAACCTATCCAAGCGACATGCGTCATGCAACATCAAGCTTTCTGCGCGACCCAGTTGAAATCAAAGTCGAAAGCCAACACGCCAGTCAACAGATTGAACAATTTTTCTTTGAGGTCATACCGGAAAACAGAAATGCAGCGGTTAGCCAATTACTTTTTCACTATCAACCAATTTCGACCATCGCATTTTGCAATACCAAAATTCACTGTGATGAGTTAGCCGAAGAACTACAACAACAAGGCATTACTGCCCTCGCCTTGCATGGCGACATGGAGCAGCGTGACCGCGACGAGATTTTAGTGTTGTTTGCCAATCAAAGTTGCTCAGTGCTGGTGGCGACCGATGTTGCCGCGCGTGGTATCGACATCCAATCATTAGGAGCCGTCATTAATGTGGATGTTTCCAAGGATACCGAGGTTCACATTCATCGCATCGGCAGAACCGGTCGCGCTGGCGAGCGTGGCTTAGCGCTGACCCTTGCCGCGCCAAATGAAAAAAAATGGGTACGCCTGATCGAGGAATACCAACATCAAAGCGTCACGTGGAAATCGCTGAATGAATTGAGCCTCAATCAAACCGCACTGATTGCGCCAAAAATAAGCATCTGCATTTCTGGCGGCAAAAAAGATAAATTACGTCCAGGTGATATCCTTGGTGCATTGACTGGCGATGTTGGCGTCAATAAAGATCAAGTAGGAAAAATCAATGTATTTGAATTTATGTCTTATGTCGCGGTTGACCGCGATATAGCGGAGCAAGTCATGAGCAAGCTCGGTCGATGCAACATCAAAGGCAGACAGTTTAAAATTCGTGAAATTACATAAAAAGAAAACGCAATAGGTTCGTAACATATACCGAAAATACACAGAGACCAAATACGCAAAGATTACACCTTATGATAAGAATTTTAATTGCAGACGATCACACCATCATGCGCGAAGGCTTAAAGCGGATACTTGATGGCATTGATGATATTCAAGTCATCGGCGAAGCAATTGATGGTCACGACACCATTACCAAAGTACGCTCAGAAAAATTTGATGTATTACTTCTTGATCTCTCCATGCCTGGACGTAGCGGGGTCGATTTAATCCATCAAATCAAGGAAGAATTTCCCAAATTACCGATCTTGATTCTGACCATGCATGAAGAAGAGCAGTACGCGGTTCGCGCCATTCGCGCAGGTGCCAACGGTTATTTAACAAAAGAAAGCGCAGGCTTGCAGCTAGTGACCGCTCTTAGAAAAGTCGCCTCAGGCCGCCCCTATATCAGCATGGAAGTTGCCGAACAATTAGCAATTTCAGCAATGCCATCAAGTCATAACAATCAAACGCACAGCGCACTCTCTGATCGAGAACTTGAAGTATTTTGCCACCTAGCAAAAGGGAAATCAGTGACGGAAATTGGAGAGATGCTGCATCTGAGTGTAAAAACTGTCAGCACGCACAAGACCCGCATCATGCAAAAAATGGCACTACAATCAATTTCAGAATTGGTGCAGTATGCGATGAACCACCATCTGCTTAAGTAAAATTACCTTATTCCAATCGAAACAGGCGCGGAGTCGATACATTTTTTACTCCGCCCCAAACTCCCCAAGCACAAATTCTTCGCCTAAGACTATTCCTACAATCCCATGGCAAAGTCCCACACTTCAAATCAGCAAACACTGATTTAAATCAACTGCGCACTTCTTCATAATGGACACATGCAAATAACGCTAGTCCATTAGAAGAACATACGCGCCATGAATTTGTTTATCGTCGAAGATTCGCTCCTGATTCAAAACCGTTTAGTGCGGTTCATTGAAGAGTTACACGATGTAATTGTTGTGGGCATTTCTCCAGACATTAGCAGCGCCTACGACAAAATTCTGAATGCACATGCTGACACCATGATTCTCGACATTCAACTCAGTGATGGCAATGGTTTGGCGTTACTTAGAAAAATTAAAAATACGCATCCAGAAATTCGCATCGTTGTACTGACCAATCACTCTAGCGAAGCAAACCGTATGCAAGCCTTGCGCGCCGGGGCTGATAGTTTCCTCGACAAATCCACCGATTTCGAACAAATACCAAGTATTTTGCACCGTTGGCAAGCCTCAGACGACCCGCATTAAACCAATTTAACCAGCATCTAATGAAAATTAAAAATCAACCTTACAGAGAGTAAATCATGTCTAGATTATCTACAATTTCTCAAACAAATCGTTTCTCTGATATCGCCAACTTGTCAGATAACGCATGGCGTCAGCAAGGAAGCCTCTGGTCTAATCTCCGCCAAGTTTGCGATTTACTCAGCATTCAAGCTCCTGCGACCGTCGATGAAGAGGATACATTATTTCAACATGTGCGCTTTAAGGCTGGTCAACGTATACATCGTATTGGTCAGGCATTTGATACTTTATACATTGTGAATTCTGGTTTCTTAAAAACAGTCCATATCGATGAGTATGGCAATGAGCAAGTATTGAGCTTTCCAATGAAAGGTGATTTACTTGGGATCGATGGCATACACAAACAGCATTACGCCTCTGAAGCGATGGCGCTAAGCGACTGCGATATGATCTTGATGCCATACAAAACGTTCGCCTCACTTGGCCGCATCCATGTCGAACTAGAGCAAGCGATGTTCAGCGTCATGAGCAGAGAAATTGTCCGTGAACAAATGATGATTAGCATGTTAAGCGCACTCAGCGCAGAAGCGAAAGTTGCTCGTTTCCTCACCAATCTCGGTGAACGTTTCAATCAAATGGGTTATTCTGGTAGGAGTTTCAATCTGCGCATGACCCGCCAAGAGATTGGTAGCTACCTCGGTTTAACGCTGGAAACAGTGAGTCGCACACTATCAGCCTTGAATGAACTGGGACTGATCTCAGTCGAACAACGTGAGATCAACTTATTAGATCCTGTAGCACTCAAAACTCTACGTCGCTTGCCACCAGCGAAAGCAAGAATGAAAGTGGCGGAGAAAGTAAGCGCTTTAGTCAATAAAAACTTACTCCCACAATGGAATGGTGAATTGGCTGCAGCGCTAAATTAGTATGAATCAACTCAAGTGAGGTAGCTTATGACATACAAGACCATTTTGGTGCATGTTGACGAATCAAAAAGCGCTACAAAGCGAACTCAAATAGCACACCAGATCGCAAGCATGTTTGATGCTCACATTACAGGCGTAGCTCTGACGGGCATCTCACGCTATATTTTCGAGAGCACAGATTTGGGCGTTGGAGATCCCAACATCACCTTACATCTCGCAGTATTACGAGAACGTGCTGAGCAAGCCATTGTGCAATTTAAGCAGTTCAGTTCGAGCTTAAACATCGCTACCACAGAGTGCTTTATTGCAAATGATGAAGCCAATGGTGGATTGGGATTGCGAGCGAGATATTCGGATCTAATTGTGATTGGACAAACCAATCGTGATGAACCATCTCCATCAGTTTTATCGGACTTTCCTGAATTCATGATCGTCAACTCTGGCCGCCCCGTGCTGATAATACCGCACCACAGTGAACTGCATAGCTTCGCAGAACGTTGCGTGATTGCCTGGGATGGTAGTCGAGAAGCAGCTCGAGCAGTCACCGATGCAATCCCATTATTGAAGCGCAGTCAATTTGTCCATGTATCCATCATCAATCCCGACAAACAAGGCGAAGCGCATGGTGAAGAGCCTGGTGCTGATATCGCCCTATTCTTGGCACGACATGGTATCAAGGTCGAAATAGCGACCCGTTTTAGCGCTCACAATACCGGCAAATCCATACTCGCCACGTGCAAAGAATTGAATGCCGATCTATTGATTATGGGAGGATATGCCCACTCACGTTTCCGTGAAATGATCTTGGGCGGTACGACCCGCACTGTATTAGAAGAAATGAACATTCCAGTTTTAATGTCCCATTAGATGCAGCATTATCGAAATTCATCACCTAGGCTTTTTTGTTTAAACGCAGAAACACGACGTAGCTAGGTCTTAAAAATCGTCAAGAAATTGCCCGACTAGTCTCGGGCTTTTCTATATTATTTCAACAGCATCTTCTCGTTTGAATAAATTACTCTCAATCAAAAGCCTGTCTCAAAATATTGCGATGTGTTAGCCTTGATCGACATATTGCAGCGACGTGTCAAGACTTCTTTTTACCACGAATTTATTTATCTTCAGCTTTCTTATTTGAGTCATTGAACATGAAAAAAAACATTCCCAATGAACTACAAAGTATTACTTGGGTCAGCATTGCTCTATTTCTATTTTCTGCTTATCTTTGGTCGCAACAAGCCCTACTCGCAACCTTTAAAATTCCGAATGCCTTGACGATCCATATAGGATTAGAGACCGCGACAATTATCCTATTTGCTTCGGTATTTATAGTCTGCTGGAATGCGTTTGGTAATTTACGTCAGCGCAGCAGTCTGATTTTGGCGGTAGCCTTTCTTTGCGCAGCAATTTTCGGTTTTTTTCACGCGATTTCATTTCAAGGCATGCCAGGGTTTTCCGCAGCGATTGACATGCATAAATCCTTAAGCTTTTGGCTATTATCACGCTTCCTGATTAGCTTTACTTTATTGGGGTTGGTGCTACAAACGCGTGACGCAGATATTTCTGAAAATCAGTCGACTATCATTGTGCATGTTGGCCTTTTATTGACATTGGCTGCGACCTTTATCATCTTCAAGTATCCTGCAATGTTTCCCACCACCTATCTTGAAGAATTAGGTCAAACTGAGTTTAAAATTCGATGTGAAATGGTGCTGATCATAACCAGTGGTTTGACTGCCTTGCTATTTTATCGCCAAATAATTTCGTCAAAAAATATCAATATTGAAGGTCATCTTAAGATCAAAAGAAGTCTGCTTTTTTTCTCTGCAGTCATGATGGCGATCTCCGAAACTTTCTTCTCTCTGTATCGCTTCCCGGATGAGATTTTCGTCGTGATCGGCCATGTATTTCAAGTCTTCGCGGCACTCGCGATTTATCGAGGCATGGTCGGCATCAACATTCACGCGCCCTACTCCAGTCTGATTCAAAGCACCCAAGACTTACAACTCGCCGCTGACGACTTACGTATCAGCAAACAAAGATTAACTGGCGTCATTGAAACAGCAATGGATGGCATCCTCACAATAAATGATGAGCACAAAATTATC
Source organism: Undibacterium sp. (assembly GCA_043770645.1). Classification (GTDB taxonomy): domain Bacteria; phylum Pseudomonadota; class Gammaproteobacteria; order Burkholderiales; family Burkholderiaceae_D; genus Undibacterium. The sequence goes on from JAYVHZ010000220.1 coordinate 8,017, forward strand.
TTAGTTAATCCATCAGCAGCAAGTATCTTTGGCTATGCAGTCGACGATCTAATGGGTGCCACTATTGACATAGTTATTCCTATGCGACATCGGCATGTGCATAGTGCGCATGTCAATCAATTTGGTGAACGGGGCACGACGCGCCGTAAAATGGGAAGTAGTTTTGATGATTTCTACATTACCGGCTTACATGCTGATGGTACAGAATTCCCATTAGAAGCCTCAATTTCTAGTCTGATAGAAAATGACAAATGCTTTTACACTGTCATTTTTCGTGACATCAGCGAACGCAAAGCCGCCAAAGAAAAAATGGCGCAATATCATTCGGAGTTGACGCAATTATCTTCCGCTTTGCAAAGCATTCGCGAAGAAGAACGAAAGCATATTGCGCGTGAATTACACGATGATCTTGGCCAACTTTTGGCCGCACTACGAATGGATTTGTCGCTGCTACAGCGGGATCAAGGCATGACAGAAAAATCGCGTCTGACCGTGACAAGTATGGATCAATTACTACTAACATCGATTACCACCTTACGTCGTATCGCGACCGACCTTCGACCGCGTGCACTAGACGAAGGCGGATTATTTTTTGCACTACAAACACTACAAAAAGAATTTTCACAACGACATGGTGTGCACTGCGACTTGTTCGCGAATGAAGAACAATTAATTTTGGACGATGAGCGCAGCACGGCAATTTATCGCATCATTCAAGAATCTTTAACAAATGTCGCACGTCACGCTAAAGCAAGTCATGTGGATATTCAATTTGAGCGAAAGCCGGACGCGCTAACATTCACCATCAAAGATGATGGGCGCGGTATCGAGGAAGGTGCCATGAACAAAATGCGATCTTTTGGACTGGTCGGTATGCGTGAACGAATCAAAGGGCTGCAGGGAGACTTCAAGGTACAGAGTGAAGTCGGCAAAGGAACTCAGCTCGAAATTCGAATACCGCTGGATATAATTATTTCTAGCCCAATCAATACAACTTTACAATGACCATAAAAGCCCTATTTCTTGGAACTTAAAATACATTGCTTAGGACATCAAAATTGATTGGCGGCAATTGATAATTAGCGCTATCCTGATACCATAGTAACCCGATTAAATAGTGATTACAGGAGCATCATCATGGCTATTTCGAGTCTTAGTATTGGCGTATCAGGTATGATGGCCTATCAAGGTGCTTTGGATAGTAGCGCCAACAATGTTGCGAATGCCCTTACCAAAGGCTATCAAGTCCAAGTCGCTAGTTTCCAGGAAAACACCAATGGCGGCGTCCGAGTAAATATTAGTAAAGAGAGCCAAGAGTTAGCCGCGCAAGACAACCAAGATAAGCTCAGCAGCACTGATCTCGCGACCGAGATCACGAATAGTCTGCAATATAAGGCGGGATTTGAATTATCGGCCAAAATGGTCAAGGTGGCTGATGAAGTGCTGTCCAGTCTTCTCGATATCAGCAAGTAAAACCAGGTAAATTAACTGGGTGTAATGCATAACAACTCCGGCATATTCTCCATATCAAAGTAGAATAATCCGAATAAGCCAAACCCAATCAAAACCATAGCAAATAGAATTTGCAGCGCAAACATCAGACCATGTTGCTTCAATTGACGCGATATCGTTTGTGCGATCAACAGATGCGGCAACGCGGCCAACCCAAACAACAGCATTAGTGTAGCGCCCGACCACGCTGCGCCTGACAATAATGCAAACGGTGCAATCGCATACGACAGACCGCAAGGTAAAGCCCCCCACGTCATTCCCAAAAAAAACGAATGTGCCCCCGCCTTTTGTAGATTAGGCATCATGCCCGCATAAACGAGGTGTATTTTTTCGTTGATAAATCGCGGGACAAGCGCATGCATGCGCACCCCTAGTAAACGAAGACCCAAGATGATCAAGGCTATATTACCAATAATAAAAAAAATGGTCGTGACTGGAAAATCGGTTTTCCAACGTAGACTGACCGCCCCCATACCGCCAAAGAAGGCACCAATCAATGCATAAGTAGTAAGTCGTCCCCCATGTAATTTG
>JAYVHZ010000221.1:0-2961 GCA_043770645.1 Undibacterium sp.
ATTGCGTCTTGGTTTTCATCACCTCGTGCCAGAGTTCGGCGATGCGCTGATCAACATTTTGTCGATACTGCCATACTTGATCCAGGCTGGGACGGGTCAGCAGCCCGCGTTGCGACCTCGGGTGTTTTTCTCCTACGCCGTTGTAGTAAGAATTAAACAGTACCCGAAACGCCGGATGAAAAGGCTGGAAACTGTTTTCCAATTTTTCCAAAATGAAGGTTTCAAAGAACCAGCTGGTATGTGCCAGATGCCATTTGATTGGGCTGGCATCTGGCATAGATTGCGCCGTGCAATCTTCCGCCGACAAGTGCTGCACCATCGTGACCGAGCGTTGGCGAACCTGCTGCCAGCGCTCGAACAAATTGGTCTCGCGTATGGTGGTTTTGCTGTTGATTTCTGTCGTCATTTTCATCGCATCTACTTTCTGACGTGTGTCTCTAACTTGTGCTCAGTTTAAATTGCGTGCGCATGAAACACGCTGAACCAGTTGGCCGGATCAGACCAGTGGCGCGCCTGGCCAAAGCCGGCCTGTTCTAACAATTCGAGAAACGATGGTACCGTGTATTTATAACTATTTTCGGTATGAATTTGCTCCCCCTTGAGAAAGTGACGCCCGCCGTCCGGCCAGCGAACCGTGATGTCCTGCTTCGCCCGTAAATGCATTTCTATACGTGACTGCTGCGCATTGAAAAACGCCAGATGCTGCCATTGACTAACTTCAAAATCACACCCCAGCACGCGATTGATATGGCGCAAGGCATTAAGATTAAATGCTGCTGTAACACCGAGCGCATCGTCATAAGCAGCATTGAGCAATGCCTTGTCTTTGATCAGGTCAACGCCGATCAAAATCCCGCCGTCTGTATCGCATGCCGCTCTCAACTGGCGTAAAAAATTCAATGCCTGCCCGTTATCGAAATTGCCGATGGATGAGCCGGGATAAAAGAACAGGCGCTTATCTTCGCGCACGTCGCCTGGCAACTGCCATGGCAGTGAAAAATCCAGACCCACGGCAGTCATTTCTATATGAGGAAAACGTTGCTGCAAACGCTGTACCGATTCATGCAGATGATCAGCCGAAATATCCACTGGCACATACTGTTGTGGGTGCAATTGAGAAAACATCCGCGCCGCCTTGGCGCAATTACCAGCACCCAAATCAATTAGTGTGCTACCAGCACCAATGACCTGCGCCATTTCTGACATGTGTAGGGAAAATATGCTCGCTTCAGTCCGTGTTGGATAATATTCAGGCAGCTCGCAAATGGCCTCAAACAGTACCGAGCCAAGCGCATCGTAAAAATATTTGGGTGAGGTGTGAGCGCGCTCGGCTAACAAGCCCGCAATCAATTCTTGTTGTACTACAGTTGGTGACGGCGCTGAATTGGTGTTGCCAAATACGATTTCACCACGATTTGAAGTGACGGGTAATGTCATTGATCTATCCTTTGAAGGAAAGTACGAACTCACGCGAGCTTTTTCGTATTACACGAACGCTAGTGCCCTGCTCTACCAGTTCGTGGGCTGACGCAATATCGGGCAACGGGAAACGTCGACCTCGGCAAAATTGTCTGCAAAAAATGAAGAACACATTTCTATGGGTGCTCAAATCAATTTTTTCAAATAGGAACGTTCTTCGCCAAGCTTATTAAAATCGCTTCGGGCCGTATCGGCAGATCGCGCAGGCGCGCGCCCACCGCAGCAAAAATCGCATTGCCTATGGCGGGCCCGACGACTGTGGTGGGCGGCTCTCCCATTCCGGTTGCCGCCAGCGTGCTCGCGACAAATTCAATCTCCATGTCTGGCACGTCGGCCATCCGTAAGGGCTGGTAGGAATTCAAATTGGTGTCTTTGACTTCACCATTGATGAACTCTGTGCCTTCGTGCAGCGCCATGCTAACACCCCACAACGCGCCCCCTTCCGCTTGCGCCAAGGCGCCATCGGGATGAATGATGGTGCCGGCGTCGATAACCATAAATAGCTTTTCGACTTTGACCACGCCGCTATGGCGGTCTACCTTGACGCGCGCCACGCAGGCTGTCCAGGTCGGCATGTCGCGCTCTTGGCCAAACGTGCAGGCAATACCTAGACCGGTATCGGCCGGCATCGCTTTTCCCCAACCCGCTTTGTCGGCCGCCCTTTGCAAGACATTGGCCAAGCGCTTGGCACCGTCCACCGCGTTCGGTGCGCTGCCGGCATTTTTGCCGGTGGCATCGAGTAAAGAAAGACGGAATGCCAGCGGATCGATTTTGCTAGCGATTGCCGCTTCGTCGATAAAACTTTCCACGGCCCAGTTGGTCCACCCTGGCGCGACTGATCGCAACCAGCCCGGGCGGAAAGTGCTATTGGCTAAATCATTCGAAATTGCCCGCACCTGATGCGCGCCCACGTTGTACCAATGATCAGCACCGGAGATAGAAAACGGATCGTAGGGTTGACCGTTTTTACCCATGGGCATGAAGGCCGGTATCATCACCTGCGTTGGCCAGCCGGCGCAGGCATCGTGTTGCATCGCGGTCACCGCACCTGTCTCATTAAATGCCATGCGCAGACGTTGCATCGAGGCTGACCGAGGCGAATCAAAACGTGCGTCATCGGCCCGTGTGCACAGCATCTTGACTGGTCGCCCGATCGCCTTGGCAGCCAGTGCCGCTGGTACCGCATAATCACCGTTAAGTCTGCGGCCAAAGCCACCGCCGATCAGATAGGTATGCAGGATCACCTTACCCTCAACCACGCCAAGGGCTTTCGCCAGTATCGGCAAAATCAGCGACTGCCACTGGTTACCGGTATGGATATGCCATATGCCGTTTTCTTCCAAAGCTAGAGCATTCACCGGCTCCAACTGAAAATGCAAAACGGTCGCGGTACTGTAACTGTGTTCGATGGTGCGCTTGGCGGCACTAAAGGCTGCGGCAACGCCGTCATCGGCCACCACAAGAGAACCGAGTGCCGGATCA
>JAYVHZ010000222.1:0-2677 GCA_043770645.1 Undibacterium sp.
GCGCTGGCGGCGCATTTTCGGTCATTTTTTTCGTTCTTCGTTGCAAATAGCTAGCTATTTGCGCCTCATTCACGTAAAAACTGCCTCGAAAAGTGCATCGACCATCGTCTCAAATCCCAATGGAAATTCTGGGTTGAAAAGAACAACGAAGGGTTTCGTGACAACTATTTGGCGCCGGAAAAGCAAGCCAAGGCGCATTTAAAAAAAGATCGTGAAGTGAACTGATGAATGATTTGGCAGTATGAGCCGCGAGCAAGAAGCCATCATTCCCCTTACCTTGGTGAATGGTGGCTTGATGGCCGGTAGAAATTGACGAGCCACTGACGCGTAATTGCTGAGCGAGACCTCTGCACAACTGTAGCGAGCGGTCGAAGTTTGAATTGAGGAGCGGACCTGTGCTAGGGCACAGCGAGCACCGGAGATTCAAACTTCGGGCGCGTAGTAAGTTGTGCAGGGGTCTCGAGCGTGAAATCCGAACAAAAGACAAGCTTGCTCGGTTTTTTCTGGCATTCAAAAAAAATCAAAAAAATAAAAAAATCAGTTTTAAGATAAGACAATCGATGCTGATAAGCCGCCTGCATGTTCCGCACGAGCCGAAGTTGATCGACTCGATTTGTCATAACTTATGCATCAATCGGTATCTGCAAGCCTTCTTTGACGGTTTCCATGACCACCATGGTTTGGAATTTTTGTATCGCGTCGTTGCTATGAAAAAGACGGTGTGTGAGCGCTTCGTATTCTTCCATATCTTTGACTGACATGGTCAGAGCGAAATCGTAATCGCCGGTGACGGCATAACATTGCAGCACTTGCGGCGTCTCGCACATGGTTTGCTTAAATTGGGCATTGATATCACTGCGTCCTATTTTGAAACTCACCATGACAAGCAAACTTAATGATCGCCCCAATGCTTTAGGATTGATCGTGGCGCGTTCTGCAACAATGACCTGTTCATCGCGTAAGCGCTTAATGCGGCGTTGGATGGCGGTCGGCGATAAGGCGACGATTTCTGCTAATTGTTCAGAGGATCGACGACAGTCTTTTTGCAATTCACGTAGGATGACGAGGTCGAAATTATCTAGCTTATGCATGTGTGCAGTATGTCCGCATTTGTTTGAAAAATTTGCAGGAATCGGGCGTTTTGCAGCCATAAACGCCGTGTGCCGCTTTTTCATTGAAGCTATCATTCTACCGCTTACGCAATGAAAAACTAAGGAAAGACCATGAAATTAGTACTCTATTCAGGAACGAAGAATGCTTCTAGTTGGGCAATGCGGGCGTGGCTCGCGTTGAAAGAACAAGGTCTAACATTCGAAGAGCGTGTGGTCGATATACGCCGTCCGCAGCGTTATAAGAATCTAGCCGAGATCGCCAAATTTTCACCGCCCGGTGCTGTGCCGGTGTTACTGGTGGATGGGCAAGTGATCTTTGATTCCCTAGCGATTATGGAATTGGTGAGTGAACTTGGCGAGACCTCTTTGCTCCCCGAAAACGTACTCGAACGGGCTCGCGCTAGATCCATGCTGGCATGGCAGCACAGTGGTTTGTCGAATATCTGCCATCGACTCTCATTTGAAAGCGCGTTTTATCCCGATAAGCGTGGATTGAGTCCAAGCGAACAAGAGGAGATCGCTTTCTTATTTGCAATCTGGGAAAAACAATTAGCAACTAGCGGTGGTCCGTATTTGTTCGGTGCACTGTCTCTGGTGGATCTGAATTTTGTACCAGCCGTGTTGCGATTATTCCGCCATAAGCCGGATTTCGCGGCTTTCCCTTTAGTCGCTCAATGGGGTGAGATGTTGGTAGCACGTCCTAGCGTTCAGGAATGGCTGGCGGAAGCAGATAGTTTGGAACATGTTTGGTATGACGAGTATTTGCTTCCTGCGCCATAGAGCATCGGCTGCATTTGATTCGCCAGCATTCAAGGTGCAGGCTGACGAAGTGCTCAGGTTATCCCAAAATTTCACGGACAAACAAAAAAGTTATCGCCAAATATTGGTCGGACGGTCCTTCTTCCGAAATACTGCTGGGGCACTTTTGCTTGCTTACGCAATATGTTTCTGAGCGCGATAAACACGATAAGGACAAAGACCTTATATTGTTTTTCGCCATGGCCAACACGATGTTCGACGCGAGTATTTCAACGTGGGAAGGGAAGCGTTACTGCGATTAGCTGCCAAACCTCATTTTTGTTTTAAGCGAGTTAGTCATGAGCAACGAAACGCTACGCGCCTTGCGTCGTCATCACATGGAACGGCTAAAGGCGAAGTGGAAAAGAACTCAATGGAAAAATCAAGCGAGTGTAAGTTTTTCCTCATCAATCAGCGAAGAAAAACAATCTGGTATGTTCGTCAAGACGCGCGTGCTATGTAGTTGCTGGATGTGCGGTAATCCGCGAAAACATTTGGGACTGCGGTCGATACAAGAACTTCGTGCGATGCAAAGTCGCTTGCATGATGGATCCGAGCTAAGCGAGAGTGATTTCAGTGACTAGATAAAGAATTGCGAGATAAAGTAGACACCAACAGCCAACGCTCCCCAGTTGGCGCCGCGATATAAGAGCTGTTCTTCTTTGTTGAACCCAGAATTTCCATTAGGATTTGAGATGATGGTGGATGCACTTTTCGAGGCAGTTTTTACGTGAATGAGGCGAAAATAGCTAGCTATTTTCAACGAA
>JAYVHZ010000223.1:0-5371 GCA_043770645.1 Undibacterium sp.
ATCGACATCCGTCAAGATGCCACCTGGGCCGGTGTTGCCTTGATCACTCGTTGTCATACTCAGAGTCACTGCACCATTCGCGTTTGCGGCTGGAACATACGCCGGTGCTGAACCGCCAGCAAGGAAGGTATTGATGTTAGCTAAAGTACCGTCCAGGGTGATGGTGCTACTACCACTGCCTCCCACTGTCACGCCAGCACCAGTTGTGGCTGTCAAGCTTCCACTTCCTACATTGAGCGTGACTGTCATCGCGCCTGATGCTGCATCGACATCGGCAATCGACAGACCACTCAACGCGACATTGGTGTCTTCATTCGTTGTATAGCTCGCCGGTAATGTATTAATCGGAGCATTATTGCCCGCCGTGACATTAACCGTGGTGCTGCCAGTAGCGCTCAACTGACCGCCTACACCTTGCCCACTTGCCGTATTCCCATCGCTAAACGTCCAGTCTATCGTGACACTAGCGGTGCTATTCTGGCTATTGGCGTAACTAATGCTAGAGAGTGCTTCATTGACTCTGGCTTGCGTCGCATTGCTATTGAATGTGATGGTCAAGGTGCCGCCAGTGTTGCTAACGGTGCCGATGGTGGTCGCAGACAAAATGACGTTGCCAGCGCTAAAACTTAAATTGCCGTTGGCAGAAAATAGATCCTGGCTATTGGCGCCGCCGTTGCGAGCTAAACTCAGTACAGCGCCCGCATAATTGCCACTTGCTGCTAAATCCAGATCATAAATGGCCACACTGCTGTCCAACGCAATAGGCGTTTCGCCGTACGTAAAGGCGACCGTGCCTCCTAGCGTGGCAGTCGCTGTGCCATTGAAACTTGTGTCCAGACTACCGTCTGCGTTCAGTCGAACCACCGCAAAATTATCGTTTGTCGTGGCGCTTGATCCGGATAAGATAATTTTTCCGTCAGGCAGTGCCTTAACACTATAGGCAATATCGTGGCCGCTACCGACGGCTAGGGTCACTTTGCCACTGGTGCCAAAACTGGTATCAACACTACCATTGCTTGAAAGTCGAGTCAGGCTAAAATTCCAGGTACTGCCATCATAGCTGCCGCCTGCAACTAAGATGGATCCATCATTTTGGATTGCAGCGCTATTCGCCCTATCATCGGCGCCAAAGCTAATCGTACTGGTACCAGTCGTACCAAAACTAACGTCATCAGTGCCGTCACTATTAAGACGAATAACTTTAAAGTCCCCAGAAGCACCGTCTATAAATCCGGTGAGTAGTATCTTGCCATCGCTTAAGACATCGATATTTTGTAAGTAATCAGCACCGCCGAGGCTGATGACGCGCGCGCCGGTGGTGTTAAAACTGGTATCAAGACTTCCATCAACGTTGAGTCGTTTGACGGTAAAGTCGAAGGTGCCAGCATTATTGTTGCTCCCTGCTACGAGAATCTTGCCATCGCTTTGCAGCTTGACGCTCGTGGCCAAGTCCTGATTGCTACCACCGGTCAAGATTAATTTGCCATCCGTATCGAAGCTGGTGTCTAAACTGCCGTCTTCATTCAGACGTGTGAGACTCAATTCCCAGTTCGTTCCACCAGTCATGGAATGGCCAAGCACCAAAATCTTATTGTCGCTTTGAATTACGGCGCTTTGTGCAATGTCGTGCATGACGCCGCTAGTCTGAATCGGCACAATGGCATAACCACTAGCACCAAAACTAGTATCTATCGAGCCATCAGTGTTGAGGCGCATCACTGCAAAGTCATAACTGGAGCCACTATTGATGACGTACCCACTAACGACAATCTTGCCACTGCTTTGCAAGTTAACACTGACCGCTCTATCTTCATTGCTAGCATTTAATGCAAATATAGCTAAGCCATCAGTGCTAAAGCTGGTGTCTAGTGTGCCATCGGTATTCAACCGCATCACGGCAAAATCTTCCGTGCTAGCGGCACCAGTCCGAGCATAACCAACGAACAGTAACTTACCGTCATTTTGCACTACCGAACTCAAGATGCCATTGCTTCCCGAGCTAACAGGGACCACAGTCTTGCCACCCCCGCTCATTGGCGAGAAGGTCGGCGCATCATTTATCGCATACAGAGTGAAACTAGCGGTATCACTTGCTGAGCTAAATGCAGAAGTGCCGCCATTACTCGAAACATCCACATAGGTACCCTCCGCACCGGTGGACTGATCCCATGCCCTAAAGGTGATGGCATCATTGAGCGTACCATTAAGATCGCCAAAAGGAAGTAATCGGATGGTATTGCTTGGACCTAACAACAGAGCCATTTCTGTCGTCGAACTATTGAGTAGATCGACATTAATATTGAACCAATTGCCACCGGGCGTCAGTCGATATTGCCAAACGCCAAGGCTAGCGTTGAGTGCGGTAATTGCGATAGCTTCCACAACACCATCGACGTCGGTAATGCTGGTGTTGACAACGATACCATTGACGTCAACGCCTCCATCAGTCAGATTATTCTCTGCTACATTGCCGATAACAGGACTTTGGGTGTTATCGAGGATTGGTGCACTGTTGGCCATGTTGTTTCCCTAATGAGGACTATTCGGTTAGATGACGTTGATGAGGATTCTATTGACGAATCCCATACGCCCGCGAGGCTCTCATAGAATGGGGAGGGGGGGAATATCATAGATATCAAAATTCGCTCTATCGATATTATTTGTCGCTTAGTCGATACAAAATCTCGATGAGATGATTCTCGATAGAAATTGATTTTCAAATCAAAATTCAAATTTATTATTGGGGCAGATTTTTAAATCCACAGGCATGCGAAATTCAGATAAAACGGTCGATCTGGGACTGAGCGAACGCCGCAATCTCGGCGAAGTTCAGTTGACGCAGATGAACTTCCAGTGCTGGTGGTAGTGGAATATCACGGTTCCTTTCGACCCAATCATCCAACTCAATTACGGCACCTTGAGTGGCAATCGCATGCAATTCCTGCCATAGTCCATCACCGTCAACATGACTATGTGAAGCTTGCTTGTGCTCAATGACGATTTCTTCCGTCGACGAGACCCAGTTTAAGCCGGCCATCTCACCAATAGTGTAGAGCAAAAGTTGTTGATCGGCTGGTTTCAATAAGTACTGCTCAATATGATGACGTGATCGCAAATTGTCTGCATCGAGTTTTACGAGATAGCGTAATGTCTACTGGGAAGGGGCGAAGGAACGCACGTCCAAGCCTAAGTCGCCTTGCAATTCCGATAAACCATTAACTTGTCGCATTTTGATTTTTCAGCGGCATCTTTGGCGACGGTCAACTTAGTCGTTCGTTCTCCGATGCGAGCTCTAGTACTTTTTCAGGCAATTGCAAACTGTCGACCAATTTAGGTTTCGCCGCTATCGTCTCTACCTGCGCACTTTGTTAGTCTCCTCGCATTTGCTTCAGTCTATCAACCAAAGCAAATGCGAGCATTCCCCGTTTTCCCTGCAGCGCCAAGAAAAATTCTATGCACGGTAAAGACCTTATTTGGCGTTACCGTAAATCAGACTGGCCAGCCAAACGAGATAGCATTAGCCAAACCATTAACATCTGCCACACCCACCAGCACAATCGAGCCACCTGGCAGACTGATTAACAAGTCGTCCCCAATGTCGGTAACGTAATTACTAATAAACTGCTCGGCGGTCATCCCAGCGGAAATCAAGTCGGTAAAATACAACTTGTCACCCTCGGAAAGTTTGAAGTCGGTAATGCGATCGTTACCAAACCGTGTTTCAAATACGAATTTATCTGCACCCGAACCGCCAGCCAGAATATCGTCCCCACTGCCACCTAACAATTTGTCGTTGCCATTACCTCCGAAAATAAAGTCCCCTTGCGCACCACCTTCGAGCAGGTCATTGCCGTTTTCGCCGTATAGGTAATCGATACCCGCGTCCCCCAACAGTTTATCGTCGCCAGTGCCACCATACATAAAGTCGCCGTCGGTACCACCGTCCAAGGTATCGCTGCCGTTGTCGCCATAGAGGTAGTCAATGCCAGAGCCGCCAAATAACTTGTCGTCACCAGTGCCACCGTATAAGACATCGGTGCTACCAAAGCCGGATAAGATGTCAGCGCCATTACCCCCCTGTAAGACGTCTTCCGCGTTGACCGTCGAATCACCCGACAACGTGTCGTTGCCGCTTCCGCCATTCAAATTCTTGCCCTTATCGGCAGTGGAACCAACGATAGTTAGCGTAATGTGATTGGAGGTAGTCAGTCCGGCACGGTCATTGACGGTATAGTCGAAGGTGGCTGTAATCGCCTGCCCTGTTACCAGCCAGTCGAGTTCGGCTGACGGCGCAATGGTGATGCCTGAGCCGTCAGCCGTCTTGGTGATCAAGGTGGCCAGTTGACTTAAGTTGACGGCGGCCTTTGTGACAGGGTTGATTAGTGAGGTACTAGTGCTGTCTGCAGCCCAGGCAAGGGTCACGGCGCTCCAACTGGTCAAGGTCAACATATCGCCTGCATCTGGATCAGTGGCGTAGTCTGGAATCAAGGGCACTACGAGCTCAGCATTTTCAACGGTGGAGATCGTAACGGGTGATGTGTTCGGCGCCTCATTGACGTCCGTAATACCTAGGCTGAGCACCTTCTCCGTCGCATTTCCAGCCACATCGGTGGCTACGACGGTAAATGAATAACTGGATTTGTTTTCAAAATCGGGATTTGCAAGCAAAGTCACCTCACCGCTAGTCGCATCGATAGTGAAGGCGTTGGCATCATCAAGATTGTTGGCCTTGAGGCTATAGCTAAATGCGTTGGCATCAGTCGCGGCTGCGGAATACACGATCTGGCCAGCACCCGTGTTCTCTGCAACAGTAGCTGGCACCCCTGAAGTAATGATTGGACCACTTGCATCGATCTCAACTGTCATTGAGGCTGTCACTGAATTATTCCCAGCACCGTCAAAGGCTTTGGCGCTTAATTCATGGTGACCATCAATAAGTGTCTGGGTGGTGAAACTCCAAACGCCATTAGTGATCGTCGCTTCGCCTAACAAGCTTGCTCCATCGAATACTCGTACTGACGCTACGCCTACCGCGTCGACCACTGCGCCCGATAGGGTCAAGGTATTGTCGCGAGTCAATCCACCATTTGTAATGGTCATTCCTAGACCGGCATTGGTTTCGATGTCAGTGCTCATGCTAAGCGCTGGCGCTGTAGTGTCTCTCACTGTAATGGTGAATTGTTCAGAACTCGTATTGCCAGCTTGATCAATTGTGCTAGCGGTGATGATGTGTTCACCTAAACCGAAGATAGCGCCAGAATCAATGTTAACTCCGCCTTCTGTGAAGACAACGGCTGTGTCGCCATCAACGATGTCAGTGGCCGTCGTTGCAAACATCGCAGCTGCACCGGCAGCGCTGGTCGCTTCCAAG
>JAYVHZ010000224.1:0-3486 GCA_043770645.1 Undibacterium sp.
CGAGCTACGACTTCCCGTGCTTCAAAGGGCTTGGTGATGTAGTCGACTGCACCCTGTGCCAAAGCGGTCAGTTTATCCTCAAGTAAATTGGACCCAGTAATAAAAATAATAGGTTTATCAGCAAGTATGGGCGTACTTTTGAATATCTTAGAGGTGGTATGGCCATCTAAGCCCGGCATGTGTAAATCCAATAGCACTAAATCAGGGGAATGTTCTAGAGCGCGCGAAGCGCCATCCTGACCATTGAGCGCGGCCAATACCCTAAAACCTTCCGGCTTCAAGATTTCTGAAAGTAATCGAATTTCTATCGGATCGTTATCAATGATCAGAATCAGGTGAGATGTTGGCTTTTGGAACGTTTGGGTCGTGTTCATCGGCAAAGATGTGGCCACAAAAGAATGAAGATAACATCTTACCGAATGCTTGGGAATTCGATGCGGAAATTTGTACTACGCAAAGCCACTAATGATCTTTATGCGGATTTGGAGCAGGAAAGTCTTCGACACAAACGGTGTGCCGTTACCAACATTTCATTAGGAGTGAATTTTTTATTGTAAATAGATTAAACTTATTCGTCTAATTGCATGATTTTTAAGCGAAAAATCGTAAAGCCATTAGGCATAAACAGCATCTAAGAGTAAACTACGGCCTTATGCTTTTTCGCATCCTGTGAAAAACGCGCCTCTTGTACCCGATGTTCCTCTAGTGAGCCCGCCCCATGTCTGAAGCCCAATTATCCCCGACTATCACCTTTGCAGATCTGCAATTGAGTGAAGCCATCCAACGCGCCCTGCGCGACGTTGGTTACGAATCGCCATCGCCGATTCAAGCCGCAACTATTCCAACTTTGTTAGAAGGCCGAGATGTCTTAGGTCAAGCACAAACAGGGACTGGTAAAACCGCCGCCTTCGCATTGCCGATTTTGTCGAATATCGACATTCGTCAAACCGCACCGCAAGCACTGGTTTTAGCACCAACCCGTGAGTTGGCGATTCAGGTGGCGGAGGCTTTTCAGACTTACGCTAAGCACATTCCTGGTTTTCACGTCTTGCCGATTTACGGCGGTCAAAGTTATGGTCCGCAATTGTCTGCCTTGCGCCGTGGTGTGCATGTGGTGGTGGGTACACCAGGTCGCGTGATCGACCATTTGGACAAAGGCTCACTCGATTTATCTCAACTCAAAACTTTGGTGCTGGATGAAGCCGATGAAATGCTGCGCATGGGCTTTATCGATGACGTAGAACGCATCTTGCAAGAGACGCCAGAAGGTCATCAGACTGCGCTGTTCTCAGCGACTATGCCATCCGTGATCAAGCGCATTGCTCAAACTTATTTGAATAAGCCTGCCGAAATCACGGTCGCTGCAAAAACCGGCACTGCAGACAATATCCGTCAACGCTATTGGCTGGTCAGCGGCATGCACAAGCTCGACGCATTGACACGTATTTTGGAAGCTGAAACTTTTGACGGCATGATCATCTTCGCCCGCACTAAACTCGGCACCGAAGAACTCGCTTCCAAATTGGCAGCACGCGGTTTCTCAGTCGCTGCGATCAATGGCGATATTCAACAGCAACAACGTGAACGCACGATTCAACAATTAAAAGACGGCAAGATTGATATCTTGGTCGCCACCGACGTTGCTGCCCGCGGTCTGGATGTAGAACGTATCAGTCACGTCGTCAATTACGACGTACCGCATGATCCAGAAAGCTACACACATCGTATCGGTCGTACCGGCCGTGCTGGCCGTAGCGGTGAAGCGATTTTGTTCATCACGCCACGTGAAAAAAATCTCTTAACAGCGATCGAACGTGCAACGCGTCAAAAAGTGTCACCATTAGAATTGCCGACTATTCAAGCTGTTAATGATGTGCGTATTTCGCGATTTAAAGATCAGATCACTGAGACGTTGGCTCAAGGTGAACTCGAACAATTCTTGAACGTGATATCTGAATACGAAAGCGAGCATAACGTACCCGCATTTGAAATCGCTGCTGCCTTAGCGAAGATGGCACGCGGCACCGAGCCACTGCTACTCGACAAGAATAAACGCGAAGTTAAGAGCGACGATAGCTGGCGTGATGAGGCGCCTTCGCGTAGCAGTCGCACTGAACGCGGTGATCGTCCCGTACGTGGTGATCGCGGCGACAGCAATGAGCGTGGCAGCCGATTTGGTGACCGCAGTGATCGCGAAAGTCGCGGCCCGCGTCGTGAGCACAGCCCACGTACCGCTGAACCAGGCATGCGCACTTTCCGTATCGCAGTCGGTCATGAGCACGGCGTCAAGCCAGGCAATATCGTCGGCGCGATTGCAAACGAAGCGAACATCGATTCCAAACATATCGGTCGCATCGACATCTACGACGATTATACAGTCTTGGATCTGCCAGAAGATTTGCCAAAAGATATGCTGTCGCATTTGAAGAGCGTCCGCGTTGCAGGTCAGGCACTCAATATTCGTGCTGACGGCGAAGCTGCTAGCAGCAATGACGAAGCGCCACGTAAGTTTAGCGAACGTGCCGAACGCAGCGATCGCACTGAGCGTGCGCCACGAGCAGAACGCACAGAGCGCAGTGATAGTTTTGAAAAGAAAACCGATCGCAGCAAACTCGACAAAGTCGTCGAACGTGCAGCCACATTCCCAGCCGATGAAGCACCTGCCAAAGCCGACAAAAAACGTGCAGACAGCAAAGGCAAAGTCGCGATTCCTATGCAAACTTTCCGCATTGAAGTCGGCAAACAACACGCAGTCACACCGGGCAATATCGTCGGTGCGATCGCCAATGAAGCTGGTTTAGATGCGAAGTTAATTGGTCACATCGGCTTGTTTGATGAGTACTCGACGGTCGATCTGCCAGTTGGTATGCCGAAAGATATCCTCACGCATTTGAAAGGCGTGTGGGTTGCTGGTAAGAAGTTAGACATCAAAGAAATGGGCGCTAGCACGATGTTGGTGAATGCAAAACCTGTACCTTTGAAAGAACGCATTGCCGGTGGCAATCGTCGTGTTGCGGAAAAAGAGGCAGCACCACGCGTCAAAAAGCCAGCAACAGCGCGCGGTGGTAGCACTAATCGTTTTGAAACGGTTAAAGGCGTTAGTAAGGCGAAGAAGTTCTAATTTGATGTGATGTGATGTAGTGCGACTGTGATCTTTGATCATGGTCTGTAGGACGATCAAAAAAATCCACCTAAGTATTGATTTAGGTGGATTTTTTTATGTGAAATTGATGGCGCCGGTTGCACGCGCCCTACAATTCTCACGCTGGGAAGTTCGAGTAAGAAGGTGTTCTAATTTGAGTTTGCTGCATCGTATTGGAGAACTTGATCCGCTATTCAGATTCCCTTCTCCCGCAAGCGGGAGAAGGGTTAGGGATGAGGGACATTCAGATTCGGAGAAAACGATTAAGAGAAAAAAGTTCTGTAATTTTCTTTTTGACTTTTGCCTTCTGAAAACATTGCGGTTTCTGAACCTCCCTCACCCTA
>JAYVHZ010000225.1:0-5827 GCA_043770645.1 Undibacterium sp.
AGTTGGGCGATCAAGCTTCCGTAAATGGCTTGGCAACGCAGTTGCGGCGCCGACATCCAAGTTCTAAGGAGTTTGCTTTGTTTCAAAAAGGTGCTTTTAATGATTGATGTTATGCAAACTTCTGTGGTAGATCCAATTGAAGATAATCAGGATTTGAATCGTGCCAATGAGGTATCTGGGATCTTGACGCTAGGTGGGCAATTGTCGACTAGTCGTCAGGATAAAAAATGGACAGTGCAATTTGTGGCAGAACAATTAAAATTGTCGCAGGCACAGATTTTGGCGTTAGAGTCTAATAACTTTGAAGCACTTCCGAAGATGGTGATTGTTCGTGGCTTTGTTCGTGCTTATGCGAAGTTATTGAAGATTGATTCAGATAACTTAGTTGCATTGCTTCCACAAGATGCGACACCGGTGCAATTGGAAAGCTCATTGCGCCCGGCATTGTCGACACCATTTGTCGAGTCTCGATTGTCTTTGCTTGGGCAGCATGATAATAATCGACGCTACATCATCGGGGCCATATTTTTGGTCGTTGTCGTTGTGACTTTTTTAGTTCTTCAGGCAACTGAATTTGGTAGAAGTTTTCGTACAGTCTTCGATAAAGAGGATAGCAAAGGTGAGGAGTCTGTTGTGCTTCAAACTCCTCAAGAAAATCAAGCGCAAAATATGGCTTCTTCATTGAGTCAGTCTGCGAATTCTTCGTCTGGTGCGTCCGCCTCATTACCGGTGGTCGAGGTAGCATCTTCGAAGTCAATAACGTCGGATGTCCGAACGCCAAAAAACGAAGATGGAATGCAGCCTGTCGTTATGTCAAGCTCGCAACCGGCAGTCGGAGTAGAGATTGTGACAGCGCCAACAAGCTTGCCACCATTGACCGAATTATTTGTGCTGAAGTTTCGCCAAGATTCTTGGATACAAGTGAAAACGGAATCCGGGACAGTCCTGAGTTCGCATTTAGCGAAAGCAGGCACTGAAGAGTCATTTAGTGTGAAACAGTCTTTATATGTGAAATTGGGTAATGCAGCAGGAGTTGACGCCGTTTTACGTGGAATGCCAATGTCGGTAACATCAGAGCGCGGAAATAATGTTGCTAATCTTGTCGTGAAATAAATATGCTGATAGATCTAAAAGAAATTTCATGTGGCGCAGGTATTCGACGCGCATCCCGTGCGGTACAGATTCGCTATCAAGACCGGATTGTAGTTGTCGGGGGTAATGCTCCTGTTGTAATTCAATCGATGACTAACACGGACACCGCTGATGTCATTGGTACTGCGATTCAGATCAAGGAATTAGCCCGAGCTGGTTCTGAATTGGTTCGTATAACAGTGAATAACGCGGAAGCGGCGCATGCGGTTCCTGCTATACGTGAGCAGCTTGATCGCATGGGCATTGATGTACCTTTGGTTGGTGACTTTCATTACAACGGTCATACTTTGCTGAAAGAGTATCCTGATTGTGCAAAAGCACTATCGAAGTATCGGATTAATCCTGGAAATGTCGGGCAAGGCGCTAAACGCGATACTCAATTTGCGCAGATGATAGAAATGGCTTGTTTGTATGAGAAGCCTGTGCGAATTGGCGTGAACTGGGGCAGTTTAGATCAAGCATTGTTGGCGCGTATCATGGATGAAAATTCTCAACGCGCAGTTCCATTTAGTGCGCAAACCGTAATGTATCAAGCCTTGATTACATCGGCTATTGAGAGTGCGCATCGAGCAGAAGAATTGGGTTTGCCGAGCGATAAAATTATTTTATCGTGCAAAGTTTCTGGTGTGCAGGATTTAATTTCTGTATATCGTGAAATTGGTAAGCATTGTGACTACCCTTTGCATCTGGGTTTGACCGAGGCAGGTATGGGAAGTAAGGGGATAGTGGCTTCCACAGCGGCCTTATCTGTCCTTTTGCAAGAAGGTATAGGCGATACGATTCGTATTTCCTTAACACCAGAGCCTGGTGGTGACCGGTGCAAAGAAGTGTTTGTTGCACAAGAAATTTTGCAGACGATGGGGTTACGCAAGTTCATGCCTATGGTGATTGCTTGTCCTGGTTGTGGACGTACTACATCGACGGTTTTTCAAGAGTTGGCGGACGATATTCAATCGTTTCTACGTGAGCAGATGCCTACATGGAAAATCCAGTATCCAGGTGTAGAAGGTATGAATGTGGCCGTGATGGGTTGTATTGTCAATGGCCCTGGTGAGTCAAAGCATGCGCATATCGGTATTAGCTTGCCTGGTACAGGTGAGTCGCCAGCGGCGCCGGTATTCATTGATGGTGTAAAGGCGATGACTCTACGAGGTGAAAACATCGCACAAGATTTTCAGCAAATCGTGCTGGATTATGTTCAAACAAACTATGCGCCAAAAGATTAAGAGTTTTGTGGTGAAGAATTAGAAATTCAGTTAAAAATAAAGTGGAATTGAAAGTGGAAATAAGCGCATGTCCGAAGATAAAAAAATAGAAAAGATCAGCGGTATTAAAGGGATGAATGACGTTCTCCCCGAGCAAGCTGCGCTTTGGGAATTATTTGAAAATACGGTGCAATCGGTATTGAAGAGCTACGGCTTTCAACAGATGCGTACACCGATCGTCGAAGCAACGCCATTATTCGCGCGCGGTTTGGGCGCAGTGACCGATATCGTTGAGAAAGAAATGTATTCTTTTGAAGATGCGATGAATGGCGATAAGCTTACTTTGCGCCCTGAAAACACAGCGGGTATCGTTCGTGCGGCGATAGAGCACAATATTACCTATGAAGGGCCAAAGCGTGTTTGGTATAACGGCCCTATGTTCCGTCATGAAAAACCACAACGTGGTCGCTATCGTCAATTTCATCAAGTCGGCGCCGAAGCCTTGGGTTTTGCTGGTCCGGACATAGATGCGGAACTTATCGCCATGTGCCAGCGCCTGTGGGATGATCTTGGCCTTTCTAATGTGCGTTTGGAATTGAATTCCATTGGTGATGCTGCAGAGCGAAATCAACATCGCGCAGAATTGATCGCATATTTCGAGCAAAATAAAGAGCAATTAGATGCCGAGGCTCAGCGTCGTTTGTACACTAATCCTCTGCGTATACTTGATACTAAAAATCCAGCAATGCAGGATTTGGTAAATAATGCGCCTAAATTATTGGATTTTTTAGGCGAAGAATCTAAGGCGCATTTTGATGGGGTGCAAAAAATATTGCGTCACAATAGTATCCCATTCACAATCAATCCAAGATTGGTGCGCGGCATGGATTACTATAACCGAACTGTGTTTGAGTGGGTTACCGACGAGTTGGGCGCGCAAGGTACAGTTTGCGCTGGTGGTCGTTACGACACTTTGTTCTCGATTTTTGGTGGCAAGCCTACGCCAGCCTGTGGATTCGCAATGGGGGTAGAGCGCCTATTGGAATTAATGAAGCTCAATGGTGACGCTGAAGTTACCAACGGTTGTGATGTTTATTTATTACATCAAGGTGAGCAAGCACAAATGCAATCTTTCGTTTTAGGAGAGCGTTTACGTGATGCAGGCTTAGATGTTGTGTTACATTGCGCATCTGCTACGGGAATCGGTAGTTTTAAATCGCAAATGAAGAAAGCAGATGCAAGTGGTGCCGCATTTGCCGTCATTATTGGCGAAGATGAAGCTGCGGCAGAGACAGTCACTGTCAAGGCTATGCGTTCAGACGACTTTGCGAATAATCAGACCAGCGTTCCTTTCGATACTGCTGTTGATTATTTAGTCGATCAGATTGTTGGCGCTGATCAAGACGAATCCCAGTCAAATAATCCTAATCATATTCACATTCATCATTAATAAAAAATGGCATACGATCTCGAAGAGCAAGAACAAATAGACACCCTTAAAGCATGGTGGAAACAATACGGTAATTTAGTTACTTGGTTAGTAATTGCAGCACTCTCCAGTTTTGCTGGTTGGACTGCTTGGACGAATTATCAGCGTGGTCAGACAACGCAAGCTTCTGCAATTTATGAAGAAGTGCAGCGTGCGGCGGGCTTAAAAGATAATGCGAAGGTGCAGGGGGCGGCAGCGAATTTAACAAGCAAGTTTAGTGCGACCTCTTATGCAACGATGGCAGCCTTGACTGCGGCAAAAAGTGCATTTGATGCAAATGATCTAAAGGCTGCGAAGACACAATTGAATTGGGTTGTCGAGCATGCCTACACGAAGGAATTTCAGGCGATTGCAAAATTGCGGCTGACAGCTATTTTGCTCGATGAGAAAAATTATGATGAAGCTTTAAAAGTACTAACAAGTGAGTTTTTGCCGGAATTTGATGTTGATGTTCTAGATAGAAAGGCAGATGTCTTTGTCGCGCAGAATAAACTGAAAGAAGCACGCGAAACTTATCAGAGTGCCCTAAATAAAATGGGTGATAAGCACGTTGGGAAGCAACTTGTGCAAATTAAGTTGGATGCATTAGGCGGCGCGATTGAACCGAAAGTTGCTGTAACTACAGACAAGAAATAATATGAAATTGAATATGTTTCCACGTGGCCTATTGGTATCTGTGTTGAGTATTGGATTGTTGAGTGCTTGTTCCAGCTTATCTTGGCTCAATCCATTTGCTAAAGAAGATACAAAGACTGCGCCAGCAGCATTGCAAAATTTTACTTCCGGCATGTTAGTTAAGAGTGCGTGGACGGTGAGTCTGGGCTCATCTGGAGATTATTTTTTCAGTCCTGCTGTCGTTGGTGCTGATGTGTATGCTGCCACTGCTGATGGCTCAGTTGCAAAAATTAATGCATCTAATGGAAAAGTGATCTGGAAAATCAAAGCTGAATTGCCTTTAACTGCGGGTGTTGGCGCAAGCGCAAAGGCAGTTGCGGTTGCTGGTCAAAAAGGCGTATTGTTCGCATTTGATGAACAGGGTAAATTGCGTTGGAAAGCTCAAGCTAGCAGTGAGATTTTATCTGCTCCTGCTGTGACTGAAAGCTTGGTGCTGGTACATAGTATCGACAACCGTGTCACTGCATTTGATTTGGAAACGGGTGTTATGAAGTGGGCTGTTGAACGCCCATTACCAGTTTTGACTTTGCGCGTGGCCACGGGAATCACCATTAAGGATCAAATGGCGATCGTCTCAACACCTGGTGGTAAGTTAATCGCATTAGCTCTGCAAAATGGTGGTTTGCGTTGGGAAGCCACTGCCGCAGAAGCTAAAGGTGCAACAGAGTTAGAGCGTATTGTTGACATGTCTGGCGCACCTGCTGTAGTCGGTAATATTGCTTGCGCAGCCAGCTATCAAGGTCGGGTCGCATGTTTTGATGTTGCAAATGGCACAGCAAAATGGGCAAAAAATATTTCTAGTGAAGTTGGCGTTGCTGCAGATGAGCGTTTTGCATTCGCTGCGGATAACACCGGTGGCGTCTTTGGCTATGACATCAATGGCGGCGCTACTGTTTGGAAAAATGATAAATTGACGAATCGTGGTTTGGCAACGCCAACATCGTTTGGTCGTGCGGTAGTAATTGGTGATCGTTTTGGTTTCCTGCACTTTTTATCGAGAGAAGATGGTTCTTTCCTGGCTCGTATGCCGACGGATGGAAGTAAGATTATGTCTGCGCCGGCAATTGTCGGTAATAACCTGGTTGTGCAAACGAAATCAGGTGCTGTTGTCGCATTTGCGACGGAATAAATTAATGAAACCAGTTATCGCTTTAATCGGTCGACCAAATGTCGGCAAATCCACACTGTTTAATCGCCTGACGCGTACCCGTGACGCCTTGGTTGCGGATTTGCCAGGACTTACCCGTGATCGTCACTATGGTGAAGGGCGAGTTGGTGAACGTCCATTTTTAGTGATTGATACCGG
>JAYVHZ010000226.1:0-2963 GCA_043770645.1 Undibacterium sp.
CCCAAACCACTGGCAATTCACGATCAGCACGTACGCCACTCACTTGTTCTGCATTCAGGGCCAAATCGTCACCTAATACGCCCGCCGTCTTTTTCGCTGCAACTTTGGTCATTAGGGCGACGTCATCTAAAACGGTCGCAATATCGTCTAGTAAGGTTAAAAGGCTAGCACCTGGCATAAAGGCTTTCTGTAATTTAAAGAAGTTAGGAATCTGCGTGTTGTTGAGTTCATTCTACTAAGCAACATCATTCGCAAAAGAAGTCAAAATTCTACTGTACAAAGCAAAGCTGTTCTAGCAATTCTGTCTGGTGAAATCGATTTAGAATCACCGCGCAGCAAAAATCTGAAGTTTTGTGTCTTTAATCCTAAATAGATCTACGTCGTTGAGAGTCGAAATTTCCAAGTCGCAATTTGGAACTTTCACTACGAACGCCAGTCTATATGCGCTTAAACATCGTCTTGTCTTCAGATGCCAATATACGAATCTGAAAACCGCAGACCAAAGAACAACAAAGTGAAAACTATTGCGAGGATCTTATGAAGAAGAAAGTGATTGCACTGAGCATCAGCCTAATTTACAGCAGCTTAATCAGTTTCGGTACACCGATGACCGCGAATGCCGATACCAAAACTAGTGACCTCAAGATCACGAAAGTCAAAGCAGCAGAACTCAGTTTAGAGCAACTGTATCGCAGTAAATCTTATATGGGTAAAGCAGCAAACCAGCTCAAGTTTAGTGATAATGCGCGTTTTCTCGCTTACGTTTGGAATCCTTACGGTGAAGAAGGCAATGACCTGTATTTACATGATGCTGAGTCTGGCAAGACAACGCGCATCACCTCACCAGCATTAATGAAAACCTATGATGCACCAGAAGATTGGGATCGCTTTGAGAAGAAGTTACTTCAAAAAGAGACGGAACTGAATGAGCGACAGGCCAAAGCCGAAGCGCAAGCAGCCTATTTGCGTGGCGAAAAGGTCGACTTATTGCAATGGGAACGCGCAGCAATCGAGGAAATTAAACGCGAGTTAGCCGACAAAAAAGCTCGTGATGCAGCGAAAAAATCTGAGAAAGACGCAGAGGCAGCAAAAGAGAAATTGGCGCTCGCTGCGATGAAGACCAGTAAAACAAATGACACCACTACCGAGAAAAAAGAGACTGGTGAAGTTAAGCAGGACAATAAGCTAGACAACAAGCTAGACAACAAGAGCGCCAAACTCGATGAAGCAAAAAAAAGCGAAGTCGATAAAGAGCTGTGGGAATTGCGTGATGAGTTAAAGAAAAAACTCGCGAAAGAAAAACTTAAAAATCCGGATCTTTATCCTGGTGTAGAAAATCTGATCTGGGCGAACAAAGCGCAAGAACTCATCTTCCAATACCGCGGTGACTTATTCCGCCTGCAAGCGCAATCTGGACAAATTGAACGTCTGACGAAAACCGATAAAGCCGAACGTATCCTTGCTTATACCGCTGACGATAGTGGCTATCTCTACATGGAAGAACGACGCATTTACGCAGCCAACTTTGATAGTGGAAAATTGCGTCAATTAAACCCTGAATTCATTCACGCAGACGACGCTGAAAAGAAGTACAGCTTAAACAATACGATCTTTACTGAAGACAAACAATGGATGGCGATTACTGCAAGCGCAATTATCGGTGAACCAGGTAAAACACCACCAAGCCGTCAAGTTGACATTATGAACTACAACGACCGCTTTGCGACAGCCAAGAAAGTCAATCGCGAAGTCTCTGATGATAAACGCACCGTGCCTGCAACAGCTCTCTATATTCGCAAAGTGAGCGATGAATCCATGCGTCAACCAGATCCTGTTTTTACCAACGATGGTGGTGATGTTTGGTTTGAAATGAGTCGTGTCGCTTTTTCAAAAGATGGTAACCAATATACGTTTTCAACTTGGGAACGCGAGAAAGAATTACTGCGCATTTATCACGGCACCACAGCTGACAACGCCAAACCAAAAATGATCTTTGAGCGTCGCGGCAATGTTGGACATGAAGTGGTCGATGTCGTGTCTCCACAATTTACGCCGGATGGAAAGCAATTGATTGCCGTTTTGGATGAACTTGGTTTCCGCCAGCCTTATGTGATCGATCCCACCAGTGGAAGTGCTACACCAGTTTTGAAGGGAAATTTTGAGGCGCACAGAATTTTAGGTTTTAGCGCCGACAGCAAAGAGATGTTTGTGCTGGCAAATCGTGATGATTTTGCAGCGATGAATATTTTTAAGGTCAAATTAGAAACGGGTGAAATGACGGCACTCGGTGAGCCAGGTGATTTTCACCGCACGAGCGCAGTCGCGGAAAATTCGCAGAGACTGGCGAGCGTAGCGGGACAATGGTCTAAGCGCCCAGAGTTAAAACTGATTGATTTGAGCGCAAATAAAGTCAGCAGCAAGACTTTGACCGATAGTCATGACCCGCAATGGAATGCAATACATTTGCTGCAACCAGAACGCTTTAACTTCACCAATCGTCATGGCGATAAAATCGAAGCCTATGTGTTCAAACCACAGAACTGGAGCAGTAGTGACAACCGTCCTGCAATCGTCTATACCTATGGTGGTCCGCTCGGCGATCGGCATATTATTGAAACCGATAGTTTCCAACCCACCGCCTATTTGTTCGGTATGTACATGGCAGCGAAACATGGTTACGTGACAGTAGCGGTTGATCCTCGCGGCCATTCGAATTACGGACGTCGATTCAGTGGTGCAAACTGGGAGCAAGTCGGCAAACCACAAACCGAAGATCTCGAAGACCTCGCCAAACACATGCAAAAGAAGCTAGGTGTTGATGGCAAACGCATAGGCTTGAATGGTTGGAGTTTTGGTGGTTTTCAAACGCAATATACGATGTACACCAGCCCAGATGTCTTCGCCGCTGGTATCGCTGGTGCAGGTCCAACTGAATGGGAAAACTATAATAGCTGGTACAGCGG
>JAYVHZ010000227.1:0-6914 GCA_043770645.1 Undibacterium sp.
AACAAGTCAATAAATTAATTTTTCACCCTTTTCATCGCATGGCAACTAAAAAAACCACAACCCCATCCGACTATAGCGAATCATCCATCCGCGTCCTCAAAGGACTGGAACCGGTCAAACAAAGACCAGGGATGTACACCCGCACCGAAAACCCGCTGCATATTATTCAAGAAGTCATCGACAATGCCTCGGATGAAGCATTGGGTGGTCATTGTAAAAATATCCAAGTCACGCTGAACGTCGATAGCAGTATCAGCGTGGAAGACGATGGCCGCGGCATCCCTGTCGGCCTGCATCCAGAAGAAGGCGTGCCTACGGTGGAAATCGTATTTACTCGCCTGCATGCTGGCGGTAAGTTCGACAAAGGCTCAGGCGGCGCTTACGCCTTCTCAGGTGGATTGCACGGCGTCGGTGTATCCGTCACCAATGCACTCTCCAAACGCTTAGAGATTACGGTCTGGCGCGAAGGTGGATTGCATAATCTGGTGTTTGCCAATGGCGATGTGATCGAACCATTGAGCACACAGCCTTTAGGTCGTGGCGACAAAAAAAATGGTACCCGCGTCTCGGTCTGGCCGGATGGAAAATATTTTGATTCGCCAGCGATTTCTATCGCGGAGATGCAACGGTTACTGCGCTCCAAAGCAGTGTTGCTACCGGGCGTTAAAGTCACGTTCACTAATGCAAAAACTGGTGAAAGCCAAACCTGGCAATATGACCAGGGCTTACGTGGTTATTTGACCGAAGCTTTAACACAAGCCTCACACGGCGACTTAGTAATCCCTATGTTTGAAGGCGAGCAATTTGCCAATGCCGACGCTGATGGTTTTGCTGAAGGTGAAGGCGCATCGTGGGTCGTAGCATGGACAGAAGATGGCGGTGTTGTACGCGAATCATATGTGAATTTGATTCCAACACCGGCAGGTGGTACACATGAATCCGGTTTGCGCGAGGGCTTGTTTGGCGCGGTGAAAAGCTTCGCCGAAATGCATTCACTATTGCCAAAAGGCGTGAAGCTTTTACCAGAAGACGTGTTCGCACGTGCTTCTTTTGTACTCTCTGCCAAGGTGCTAGACCCGCAATTTCAAGGGCAAATTAAAGAGCGTTTGAATTCACGCGATGCGGTGCGTCTGGTATCTAGTTTTTCCAAACCACCATTAGAACTTTGGCTCAATTCGCATGTAGAACTGGGTAAAAAACTCGCCGAACTGGTAATCAAACAAGCGCAATCGCGTCTGCGTTCTTTGCAAAAAGTCGAGAAGAAGAAATCCTCTGGTGTCGCCGTGTTACCAGGCAAACTCACGGATTGCGAATCGAATGACATCACGCGTAACGAATTATTTTTAGTCGAAGGTGACTCCGCTGGTGGTTCTGCGAAAATGGGGCGTGACAAAGAGTTTCAAGCGATTCTGCCTTTGCGCGGTAAAGTCTTAAACTCTTGGGAATCTGAGCCTGATCGTCTATTTGCGAACAATGAAATTCACGACATCGCAGTCGCAATCGGCGTTGATCCGCATAGCGTCAACGACACCATCGATTTAACGAATCTGCGCTATGGCAAGATCTGCATTCTCTCTGATGCGGACGTCGATGGCTCACATATTCAAGTCCTATTGCTGACGCTGTTCTTCAAACACTTTCCACAATTGATTGCACGCGGACATATCTGCATCGCGCGCCCGCCGCTGTTTCGAGTGGATGCACCAGCTCGTGGTAAAAAACCAGCACAAAAAATCTACGCACTCGATCAAGGTGAGTTGACAGCGATAGAAGACAAATTACGCAAAGACGGTGTCAAAGATGGTGCCTGGGCGATTTCCCGATTTAAAGGTTTGGGTGAAATGAATGCAAACCAACTGTGGGAAACCACGATGAATCCTGATACGCGCCGCTTATTGCCGGTGTCTCTTGGTGAATTCGATCAAGAATTTTCCGAAGCTCGTTTCAATATGCTAATGGGCAAAGGCGAAGCATCTGCACGAAAAGCATGGTTAGAAGAACACGGAAATGAGGTTGAGGCGGACATTTAGGTCAAAAGACTTAGCCGCAGAGGCGCAGAGAGCGCAGAGTTTTTTTCCATGAGTGTCTTTACTCTTCGGAAACGGAAGAGATCTCAAAAGGTTTTCACTGCGTACTCTGCGCCTCTGCGGCTAAAAATAATTTAAATATCTCTCAATCAAGCGCAAAGAACTAATTAAAGAACAAACTCAAAAGCAAATTATGAGCGAACAAGCAAATTTATTTGACGAAGCCCCGAACAATAATGGTGGCAATGGTGGTGATACCGAGACCTTGACGTTGGCGACTTTCGCTGAGCGCGCCTATCTCGATTACGCGATTTCTGTGGTCAAAGGTCGCGCGCTACCGGATGTCAGCGATGGACAAAAACCTGTGCAGCGTCGGATTCTATATTCGATGAATGAACTGGGTTTGAATTCCGCCGCCAAGCCGCGTAAGTCTGCGACTGTCGTTGGTGACGTCCTCGGTAAACTGCATCCCCATGGTGATCAGTCTGTGTACGACGCGATGGTGCGTATGGCGCAGGATTTCTCCTTGCGCTACCCATTGATTGATGGGCAAGGTAACTTCGGTTCACGTGATGGCGACGGTGCGGCGGCAATGCGATATACCGAAGCACGTTTAACACCAATCTCTAAATTATTACTCGATGAAATTGATCTGGGCACGGTTGATTTTCAACCTAACTACGATGGTTCTTATCAAGAGCCGACTTTATTGCCAGGACGTTTGCCCTTCGTTTTGTTAAATGGCGCATCCGGTATCGCGGTTGGTATGGCGACTGAAATTCCTTCGCACAATTTGACCGAAGTGGCAAAGGCGGCGGTTGCTTTGATTCGCAATCCTAAAACCACGCATGCTGAGTTAATGGAATTCATCCCTGGTCCGGACTTCCCGGGCGGTGGACAGATCATTACGCCAGCAGCTGCGATCAGCGATATTTATGCCAGCGGTCGGGGCAGCCTGAAAGTGCGCGCACGTTGGAAGATAGAAGAGCTGGCACGCGGTCAATGGCAAGCGGTGATCACTGAGCTACCACCTGGCACATCTTCACAAAAAGTGTTGGAAGAAATTGAAGAGATTACCAATCCCAAAATCAAAATGGGTAAAAAATCTCTGTCACCAGAACAAGTCAGTTTGAAGCAAGTGATGTTGTCGGTCCTCGATGCTGTGCGCGATGAATCTGGCAAGGATGCTGCCGTCCGCTTAGTCTTGGAACCGAAATCCAAGAATCAAGATCAAGCCGAATTCATGCAAATGTTGTTGGCGCATACTTCACTTGAAACTTCCGCTTCACTCAATCTCGTGATGATAGGTGGCGATGGTCGTCCACGTCAAAAACCACTTTCTGATATTTTGACTGAATGGATCACTTTCCGCTTTGAAACCGTCACACGTCGCACCCAATTCAAGCTAAAGAAAGTCAATGACCGTATTCATATTTTAGAAGGCCGCGAAGCGGTGCTTTTAAATATCGACAAAGTCATCAAGATTATCCGCGAATCGGATGAGCCTAAGCCTGCGTTGATGGACGCTTTCCGTTTATCGGATCGCCAAGCCGAAGATATTTTGGAAATCCGCTTGCGCCAATTGGCGCGCTTGGAGTCCATCAAGATTCAGCAAGAATTGGCAGAATTACGTAACGAAAAAACCAGTTTGCAAAACCTCCTCGATGATCCTTCGGCGATGAAAAAATGCATCATCAAAGAAATCGAAGCCGACGCCAAACAATTTGGTGATGCTCGCCGCACGGTGATTGAAGAAGCACAACGTGCCTCTATAGAGCAGAAAGTTATAGACGAGCCAGTCACTGTCGTCATCTCTGAAAAAGGCTGGGTACGCGCTCGGACTGGACATGAACACGATCCAGCGCAATTCACCTTTAAAGCGGGTGATAATTTGTATGGCACGTTCGAATGCCGAACCGTTGATCAACTCTTGGTATTTGGCTCAAACGGTCGCGTCTATTCCGTACCAGTTTCTGCTCTGCCGGGTGCACGTGGTGATGGCGTACCTGTCACAACTTTGATTGACTTAGCGAGCGGATCACGCATCCTGCATTACTTCGCAGGTAAAGCCGAGACTTCACTCTTGTTAGCTTCCACAGCAGGCTATGGTTTCACTGCTAAACTCAGTGACATGGTTGGTCGTATGAAGGCAGGTAAAGCCTTTATGACTTTAGATGACGGCGATGAACCTTTGGCACCAACCACTATTTCTGAAGACGCCAGCGCAATTGCCTGCTTATCTGAAAAGGGCCGCTTACTTGTCTTTGGATTAACTGAAATCAAACAATTATCCAGCGGTGGACGTGGCGTGATTTTGATGGAATTAGAACCCAAAGAAAAACTAATCGCAGCAACAGCGATTAGTCAAAAAGGCGTTAAAGTCAGCGGCATCGGTCGTGCTGCAAAACCACAGGAAGTTCATTTGAGTGCCAGCAGCTTAGCGTTGCATATTGGCAAACGTGCACGCAAAGGAAAGTCTTTAGAATCTAAAATCAAAGCTTCGAATTTATTTAGAAACTAAGCATCGATCATGAAGGAAAAAAGCCCGTGTCATTATTTGCACGGGCTTTATTATTTAACGGAAATCTTGATCAACGTGAAATCAATTCTTCGCCTAAGGCAATTTGATTTTTACCACTGTGTTTGGCGCGATACAAAGCCGCATCAGCAATCGTCAACAAATCTTCGGGACTAGTGGTCTGACGGGAATCTGCTATTCCAGCAGAGAATCCTACGCAAAATTCACCTTGCTCAGCCACATGATGGATTTTATTGAATGCGATACGCACTTTTTCTAACACAGTACGCGCCACATCCGCCGTCGTGTTGGGAAAAATAATAATAAATTCTTCGCCGCCATACCGTCCTACCACATCACTCTTACGTAATCGCTGACGCAATAAATGTGACAAAGTGCGCAAGACCTGATCACCCATTTGATGACCGTAGGTATCGTTAACCCTCTTAAAATTATCCAAATCCAACATCGCGACTGCGACACAAGTCACGCTACGACTCGCGCTTGACATCTTCGCCATCAAGTCTTCTTTAATCGCTGTGTGGTTGTATAGCCCAGTCAATCCATCCCGCATGACTAAAGTACGTAAGGATCGATACCGCTCTGCTCGCGTCGACAAAGATGAGATCAATAATTCGGGCGATATTGGCTTATTTAAAAAATCATCTGCACCCACTTTGACTGCTGCAATTTGTTTTTGCAAGTTATTCTCGCTCGACAAAAACACAATAGGAACATCTAGATAGGAAGGATCTTGTCGGATGACCTTTGACAATTCAACACCATCACAGTCAGGCATGTAGACGTCCATCAAAATCAATTCAGGACGGAAATTGGCCAATTCTTCCAAGACTAATTCTGGATTATTCAACACATCGGCAATCATGCCTGCGCCTTTTAATACTCTACTGTAATACTGTGCGAGATCCACATCATCATCAATGATCATGATGCGATATAAAGGAGGATTTGGCCTATCCAGAATGTCTTCAACGCATTCAGTTAATGCGAGCAAATCAATTGGTTTCAGAAAAAAAGCCTCGCCACCTGCACGGACAGCACGTAAGCGGCTCTCAAAACTATTCGTCTTTGACGTGAACAATATAGGCGGCAGCGCAATGCCAGCTTGTTTCAGGCTCAAAATTTCTTCGGTTCCTGCGAAAGCATGGGAGTCTGAGTCAACATCAATAATGATTAAAACAGGCTCTTGTTCTTTCAGAGCCAATTCAAGCAAATTAAGTTTATTGATATGCCGCATTTCAAAGGCAAACTGCTCTAATACCTGCGCAAGCTCGATATTTTTGTCGTCAACCTCATCAATCCAAAATATCAGATTCTTTTGACGTTCACGCTGTTGTCCCGGTTCATTTGCCGCTACTATGTTCAAGACAACATCGTTGTTTTGGTCTACACTTGGCTCAGGCATTGAGGCTAGTACATATTGATCGACTTGATCACAATACTCAGCAACTTGTAAAGTATCCCAAGCAGCGCCACTAATGAATGTTTTAATTTTTTTCTCTAGCACACGCGCCGACTCTCCCATTTCAGGAAATCCAAATGTGCCGGCGGAGCCAGCCATCGTATGCAACAAACGATGCAGCAAGATGTAGTTTTCTCGATCAGTAAGATCACTTTTGAACTGTCGAGTCGCAGCGGCAATTTCCTCGAGCTTGGCAGGTAATTTCGCGGCATACACTTGTGTCAAGGCCTTGAGGGCATCATTGAGCTCCTGATCCCTATCATTCACTTAATTCACCTTATTCCACAAATCACGGGCCTGCCCCGCTAAAGCCATGGGATCAAAAGGCTTGGCAATGACGCCCATCGCACCTAAGGTAAAGTAGTAGTCTTGCTCACTCGATTGTACCTTTGCAGTCATAAAAATCACTGGCGTGGCAGCAGTCGTAGCCAATTTGCGAAGTTCTGCCAAGGTTGTCGGACCATCCATATTTGGCATCATGACGTCTAGCAGCAACAGGTCGGGGACAAAACCTCCTTCAATCGCAGAGATCGCTTCCGCACCGGAACTACAAGTTCGTAAGGTAAAGCCACCCACTACTTCCAAAGCAATCTGAGCGACTGCCTGAATATCGAGATCGTCTTCCACATACAGTATCTTGTTCAGTGACTTTCCAGACATATAGATCCTTTATCAAAAATACACACCGACAATCGGCAGCAGCATCAACTAAATAAGCCTATGATAGCCCTCGGCGAAATGTTATCAAAGCAATTTCACCGTCTCGTGAATTTTTTCCAACAAGAAACTTTAATATTTTATCAAAAATTCATGATCTAAAGCTTTAATTTGCTCAGCTCACTTTAATCCAAATTACGAATCTGCCCAGCAAAGACGGTATTTAGAC
>JAYVHZ010000228.1:0-1568 GCA_043770645.1 Undibacterium sp.
ATTCTTCAAAATCGCACGCGCAATGGCGATCCGCTGTTTTTGACCACCGGACAAACGTACGCCACGTTCACCTAAAAAGGATTGATAGCCTTCTGGTAAGCGCTCAATAAACTCATGCGCAGCGGCCATTTTTGCCGCTTGTATGACATCTTCATCGCTGGCATCAAAACGCCCGTAGCGTATGTTTTCTAAAGCATTCGCAGAAAAGATCACAGTATCTTGCGGCACGATACCAATGGTGTTGCGTAAGCTGTGTAAATCCAAGTCCTTAATATTCACGCCATCGATACGAATCTGGCCTTGTTGTGGATCATAAAAGCGTAGTAATAGCTGGAACAAAGTTGTTTTGCCTGCGCCCGAAGCGCCTACCAAGGCGATGGTCTCACCCGCTTTGATCGTTAAGTCTATATTTGATAGTGCTGCGCTATCAGGTCGTGATGGATAATGAAATACAACTTGATCGAAATTAACAGTCGCGCCGTGCCGATCTTGAGCTTGTGTTTGCTCTTGTGATGCGTTTGGCATTGCGATTGGTGATGTAGGATTTTTGATTGGCGACTGTACCGCCATTAGTTCTAATAAGCGTTCGGTTGCACCCGCTGCGCGTTGTGCTTCACCCATTACTTCGGATAAGGCTCCAATCGCGCCTGCGACAATCGCGGCATACAAAATGAATTGCCCTAATTTGCCACCACTCATTTCACCTTGCATTACTGAATGCGCGCCTAGCCACAACACGAATACGATGGCACCAAAGATCAATAAAATAGCGATCATGGTTAGGAGTGATCTGGCACGAATACGCCGCATAGCGGTACTAAACGCGTGTTCTACCGATGTTGAAAATCGTTTGGCTTCGATCTGTTCATGGGTATAGGCTTGCACAGTCGGCATGGCATTCAAAATTTCACCAGCAACCGCAGAGGCGTCGGCAATTCTATCTTGCGAATCGCGTGATAATTGTCGTACCCGACGACCAAACATAATGATGGGCAAAATCACTAAAACCAACATCACTATGATGATCGAAGACAGCATAGGGCTAGTGATAAATAGCATCACTAAGCCACCGCCAAATAATAAAAGATTGCGTAAAGCCAGACTGATACTGGTGCCAACCACTGCTTGAATAAGAGTGGTATCGGTCGTCAACCGAGATAAGACTTCACCTGTCTGCGTGGTCTCAAAAAACTCAGGGCTTTGCGTGACAACGTGCGCATAAACCGCACTACGAATATCAGCAGTGACGCGTTCTCCTATCCATGACACCATATAAAAGCGAGCTGCGGTGGCAACGCCCAAAATGACGGCAACACCAAATAAAGCCAGAAAAGTTAGATTCACGTGCTCGATGCCTTGGGTACCACTTTCACCAATTTTACTAAAGCCCATGTCGATCATTTGACGGAAGGCATAGGGAATCGTTAATGTTGCACCTGCTGCAATGACTAAGGCAATCGCAGCCAGTATGAATTGACGGCGGTAAGGTCGAAGAAAAGGTAGGAGGCCGCTAAGGGTTGCTATGCTACTGCTGTTTTTGCTTGGGTCGGCGCTTGAACTTGATGAAG
>JAYVHZ010000229.1:0-15420 GCA_043770645.1 Undibacterium sp.
ATTAAAGAAAAGGATTCTTGGTATTCACGACCGCTTCCATTTGGTGCAGCATCTGCATGAGTCCCATGTAGGCGCGTCCAAAATAGGGAAGCTCAGTATTGAATTTGCTCATCTTTTGCGCCAGCTCGTTATCGCGTAATTGCGCGTGAGGGAAGGCAGATTTTTGTTTGAAATCGAAGCGATCGGTTTGATAAGGCTCTAGCTGCCAGATATAGAGCGGTTCTATCGCTGCTTGTAGTTGATCGCTAAAAACATTGAAGTCAAAGTCTACTTCGATAAAACCGAGATCTACGTAAACTCGATACAGGCTAGCGCTATCGGGTGGGGAGCTGCGCCATGCTTGCCAGCACTGTTTCATACTGGCGCAAAATTCCGGTGAGAGTGTTTTAGTGCAGCCGAAATCGAGTACCGCTAGTTTGCCAAATGGGTTTTCATGGCATGAGTTTTCACTCAGAACAAACAGAAAATTTCCCGCATGAGGGTCTGCATGAAGTCGTCCTAAATCAGACACACAAGTCCAAAACCAATCGAATAGTAATTGTCCGAAGTGATTGCGTTCAGCTTGACTTGGGTTATTCGCTAACCACGCCTGCAGGTGCAAACCTTCTATACGCTGCATGCTCAGTACGCGGCGGCTCGATAAATGGGTAAATACATGAGGAATGAGAATATTCGGATTCACGACCCGATCAGCAAACCATGTCAATTGCTCGGCCTCGTGTTGATAATCGAGTTCTTCAGTCAGCTTTTGTGAGACTTCTTGTAGTACGTGGTCGATTACTTCTTGGCGCGGCAATAGAGTGGAGTGACGTGCAAAATTTTTCAAGACCAAACCCAGCATAGCGATATCGCTTTGGATGCTAGCGGCTATACCAGGATATTGAATTTTGACAGCTAGCTTGTGACCATCATGGCATTGCGCCAGATGCACTTGTCCGAGGCTCGCCGCCGCGTGTGCATTGGCGTCAAATTTAGCGAAGAGATGTTCGGGCGCTTGCCCCAATTCTGCACGAAATAATTTATGGACTAGGGCACGATTGACAGGCGTCGCTTGATAACAAGTTTTGCTTAATTCTAAGCGCACGCCTTCAGGTAAAAAGCCCGCTTCTAGCGATAACATTTGGCCTAGCTTGAGTGCGGTACCTTTCAATTGATTTAAGGCACGAAATAAAATGCGCCCAAGCTCTGCTTCATGCTCATCTTGCGTCTGAGCACTGAAATCCTGCTTGGCTTGATGTCGCCAATGGGCTACGCCGGCGCGACCTAAGGCGAGAGCGCCGATGGTTCCGCGCACTATTTTGCTACTGGCGGGGGCTTTCATCCGGATAACCCTCGGCGCGCTAACTGCAAGAGATCAATCAGACTTGAGCCTGGTTGCAATAAACGGCTTAACTGCTTACGTACAATGAATATACCTAGCTCGGAAATCTTATTAAGCAAACCGCTCTTTAACGCTAAAACCAAAACCGACAAACTTAGATCGACCAATTGCGTTGTATCTGAAAATTCTTCTGATTCATCTTTGAGCCAGTAATTTAAGATCGCAAATAAGTAGTCGCCAAATAGACCACTAATAAAAGATTTGAACGCGCATTCTGCGATTTCTCCACTTTGTTCTGCCTCACTTAAAAACTGTAAAACATGCTGTTTGAGCAGCGCTTGACCGGGAAAATTATCGCCCACCAAGAGCAAGGGTGATTTCACTAATTCAGTTTTGCAAATCGCTACAAACTCGCGTTCAGCTAAGAGATTTTCCAGAATGGCATCGATCATTCTTTGTAGTTTTTCGTGCAAAGAAAACTGTGCAAAATCGGGCGTCGCCAAACTCTCCTCCATGGCATCTTGCACCGCAATTTCAAAAAAAGCTAAGAGCAATTTTTCTTTATTGGGAAAGTATTTGTAGATCGTCGCGTCACCGATGCCGGCCGCCCGCGCAATCTGTTTCATGGTGACGGCATCGATACCATGTAAGCCAATTAACTCCACCGCCTGGCACACAATTTGGCGCCGAGTTTGTGCTTGTTGGGTTTTGCTGGTTTTCATAATGAATACTTACTATCTAATAAAATTTGATTTAACTACTTTAATATACGTTAAATATCGTTTAGTTGCAAGCTGTAAGTTATCGTCAAAGTCGAAAACCTACTTAGAGCAATTGTGTAAATCTAGCGTCATCGTTTTAGGGGGGGGCAAATTTCAGCGGATTTTCTCCAAAAGTGTGGCGTCTCAGGTAATCACTCCACAAGCAGTGATCTATCTGCGATCCAGTAAGTTTAGTGTAAGACTTGCCGTCTAGAGTTCACAGTCATAAGGAGAAGCACAGACAAAAAGTGCGCTCTTTACCGAGGAAGTTTTGTTGTGCTGTGTTCTTTTTTTAGAAAATAAAGAGGCCAGTTCAACGACATAATTGGCGATAGATTCAACGCCAATTTTCCCCGAAATATCTAGGTTTTCCGACAGATTGATTCGACCGTTTTTTAGTAAATCGGTATGAAGATTTGTGAAATTTGGTGGGCAAACCGAGTACTAAAAAACTAAAAGGAGACGTAGCATGAGTAATTCAGGGGTTGTAAATCAAAGTGTGAGTAGCTCACATACCGCAAGTCAGGATATGACGAAAGAGGAGCGTAAGGTTATTTTCGGATCCTCATTGGGAACTGTTTTTGAGTGGTATGACTTTTATCTATACGGCACGCTTGCTGCCATCATCGGTAAGAAATTCTTTACTGCTCTAGACCCAAATTCACAGATGATTTTCTCACTGTTGGCATTTGCCGCAGGTTTTATTGTTCGTCCGTTTGGCGCGCTGGTTTTTGGCCGCCTTGGCGACATGATAGGACGTAAATATACTTTCCTAGTTACTATCGTCCTCATGGGCGGAGCGACATTTGTCGTTGGTTTGCTACCTGGCTATCAACAGATAGGTATCGCAGCTCCGATCCTGCTGATCGTTCTACGCATGTTGCAAGGCTTAGCACTTGGTGGTGAATACGGCGGGGCTGCGACTTATGTGGCTGAGCATGCGCCGCGCAATAAACGTGGGTTCTACACCTCATTTATTCAGACCACGGCAACATTGGGTTTATTTCTCTCATTGCTCGTTATCCTCGGATCGCGCACAATTGTAGGTGAAGAAGCGTTCGCGGATTGGGGATGGCGCATTCCGTTCTTGTTCTCAGCCTTTTTGCTCGGCATCTCAGTTTGGATTCGGATGACGATGCATGAATCTCCAGCTTTCGCAAAAATGAAGGCAGAAGGCAAGGTTTCTAAAGCACCGCTGACAGAGTCGTTCGGTAAATGGGGTAATCTTAAAATCGTTATTTTGGCTTTGGTTGGCTTAACGGCAGGACAAGCGGTTGTTTGGTACACCGGTCAGTTCTACGCTTTGTTCTTTTTGACGAATACCTTAAAAGTTGACAACGCTACAGCGAATTTGATGATCGCTGCGTCGCTTGTGATTGGCACACCATTTTTTGTCGTGTTCGGTGCTTTGTCAGATAAGATAGGTCGCAAACCTATCATCATGGCAGGATGTTTGATTGCTGCTTTGACGTATTTTCCTTTGTTTAAGGCATTGACTGAGGCGGCAAATCCAGCGCTTGCTGCGGCACAAGCGGCGAACAAGATTGTGGTCACTGCGAATCCTGCTGAGTGTTCATTTCAATTTAATCCCACAGGTGTCGCTAAGTTCACGACTTCATGCGATATCGCCAAACAGGTCTTAGCAGCCAATTCGGGAAGTTACGAAACTGTTGAAGGTACTGGCGTCGCTACAATTGCGATTGGCAATACGATTATCGAATCCTACACATCAAGTGGCCTCGCTGCACCGGAAGCCAAAATTAAGAAGGCAGCATTTGAGAAATCGGTGACTTCTGCGTTGGTTGCTGCAGGGTATCCTGCTAAAGCAGACCCGAAAGGAGTCAATAAGCCCTTGGTCATTTTGATCCTGTCTATCTTGGTGATTTACGTCACTATGGTATATGGCCCAATCGCAGCGATGTTAGTTGAAATGTTCCCAACTCGCATTCGTTATACCTCAATGTCCTTGCCGTATCACATCGGAAATGGCTGGTTCGGTGGACTTTTACCTGCCACTGGCGTCGCGATCGTCGCCCAAACTGGCAATATGTATAACGGCTTGTGGTATCCGATCATCATTGCCAGTGTGACTTTTGTGATCGGTATGCTTTTCGTTAAAGAAACTAAGGATGTCGACATTTATGCAAACGATTAATTTGTATGATGTAGACTGAGTCTTTAGAGTAGCCAAATAAAAAATGCCCGTCATTTTCAATGCGGGCATTTTTTTATAAAGCTTCGTTTTTTTACTGTTGATTTGTATTCTTTAGATCTGATGGAAACATGTTTATGCTGCGCGAAATAGAAGGCGCAAGGCTTGAAAGTCGCTTGAGGAAAAAATGCTTGTTAATAAGTCCTAGTGATTAGGTCCTGATGGCGCCTGTTCAAGAGAGTAGCCCAAGCCACGCACAGTAGTAATTCTGATGTCGCCAATCTCCAGTTTTTTGCGCAAGCGGTGCACGTAAACTTCGATCGCATTGCTACTGACTTCTTCCCCCCAGCTACACAATTTATCGATGAGTTGTTCCTTGCCGACCATTTTTCCAGCGCGCAGAACCAATAGTTCTAGTAATGCCAATTCGCGCGCAGAGAGTTTGAGAAGTTCGCCATTGATGTGTGCCTCGCGATCGGCTTGATTGTAGGATAAGGATCCAAAGACGATGTGGTTGGTGTTGCCACTTCCTCGACGTGTCAATGCCCGAACCCTTGCAAAAAGTTCTGCCAAGGCAAATGGTTTGGCTAGATAGTCATCAGCACCGGCATCAAGACCGCGCACACGATCATCGACACCGTCACGACCGGTCAATATCAACACCGCTGTGTTGTTTTTTCGGTGTCGCAAACGTGTGAGTACTTCAATTCCGGATAGTCTCGGTAAGCTCAAATCAAGTATGAGCAAGTCATAAGCTTGTGACATTAGGGCGGCATCCGCCATGGCGCCGTCTTCGACGTGATCGACCGCATAAGCTTCCTTGCGAAGGGCTGTCACCAATCCGAGCGCGATTGTTTGATCATCTTCGGCTAGCAAAATTCTCATGGGTGGATTTGGCAATGGGGCTGCGTTGAAAAAAAACGATTCTGCCACACTAATAGGCTCGCTGCCAATGTGTTGTTAAGAGAGGCAGGGCAATCGCATGAAGTTATTGTGAATCAAACGAATGAAAAAGAGCTAACCGCAGAGGCGCAGAGAGCGCAGAGAAAGGCAAAAATCAAGTTTTTATCTGCGCTCTCTGCGGCAATGTTTTGTTGGGGCATTCATGTTTTTTTTGGGATTGCTCTTGTGAGTTTCTTCACGTGATTGCCCTATTTTGTGAATTAAACGAATGAAAAAAGCTAACCGCAGAGGCGCAGAGAGCAGAGAAAGGCAAAATCAAGTTTTTCTCTGCGCTCTCTGCGCCTCTGCGGCGAGGTTTTGTTGAGGCGTTCATGTTTTTTCAAGGACTGCTCTTGCGAGTTTCTTCACGCGATTGCTCTATTAATAGAGGATTTCAGCATTTCTCTAAAAAACCACGTAAGTCTTACGTAAGGCTGATTGGGTAAATTTGTCACAAGGAAGTTTTGCTGGTGAGCTCTGTAGCGAGACTTTTATAAATTTATATTAATCCCAAAGAGGAGACCTTCATGTCAGTCATCAATTCAGTGGTAATTGAAAACCGTATTTTTCCACCTGCAGAAGCATTGGTAGAGCGTTCCACCATTTCTGGGAGAGCCGCTTACGATGCCCTCTGCCAAGAAGCAGAGACCGACTATTCGGGCTATTGGGCGCGTCTTGCCCGAGAACATCTGACATGGAAAAAGGAATTTACGACATCACTTGATGAAAGTAGAGCGCCATTTTATCAATGGTTTGCTGACGGAACTCTCAACGTTTCGTATAACTGTTTAGATCGTCATGTGGAGGCTGGGCTTGGTGATAAGTTGGCGATTATTTTTGAGGCTGATGACGGACGAGTTAGTCGTATCTCCTATCAGCAGCTGTTGGCTAGAGTCTGCCAATTGGCAAATGCCCTGAGAGCAAGGGGTGTTAAACCAGGCGACCGCGTGTTGATCTATCTACCGATGTCGATAGACGGCGTGGTCGCGATGCAAGCATGTGCGCGAATTGGTGCGATTCATTCTGTGGTGTTTGGTGGTTTCTCTGCCAAGTCGATTCACGAACGTATCGTTGATGCGGGCACGGTGGCTGTGATTACCGCGGATGGACAGTGCCGTGGTGGGAAACGTATCCCCTTAAAGCCTGCCGTGGATGATGCCATCGCCATGGGTGGTTGCGAGATGGTTCATTCAGTGATTGTATTTCAGCGTACCGGTGACGACTGCAGTATGCAGGCAGGGCGCGATGTATGGTGGCACGATGCAGTGCGAGAGCAAGCGCAGACCTGTGAACCAGAATGGGTTGGTGCTGAGCATCCTTTGTTTTTACTCTATACGTCTGGCTCTACAGGAAAGCCTAAAGGTGTACAACATAGCTCAGGTGGTTATTTGCTGCACGCTGCGCTGACCATGAAATGGACTTTTGATATTCAGGCAGACGATGTGTTCTGGTGCACGGCGGACATTGGTTGGGTCACCGGGCATACATATATTGCCTATGGCCCGCTTGCTTGCGGAAGCACCCAGCTCATGTTTGAAGGTGTACCGACTTATCCCAATGCGGGTCGATTCTGGCAGATGATACAAAACCACAAGGTCAGCGTTTTTTATACGGCTCCAACCGCAATCCGCTCCTTGATCAAAGCAGGGGAAATCAGCCCAGAAACCCATCCAAAAAATTATGATCTTACAAGCCTGCGTATCCTCGGTTCGGTCGGTGAGCCGATTAACCCCGACGCTTGGATGTGGTACTACGAGCAGGTTGGCGGTTCGCGTTGTCCTATTGTCGATACCTTTTGGCAGACAGAAACTGGTGGCCATATGATCACCCCCTTGCCTGGTGTTACACCGCTGGTGCCAGGTTCTTGCACCTTGCCATTTCCAGGCATTCAGGCCTCTGTGGTGGATGAAACTGGGCTGGAGTTGGCGTGGGGTAAAGGCGGCCTGTTAGTGGTCAAGAAGCCTTGGCCTTCTATGATACGGACGATCTATGGCGATCCACAGCGATATGCGAATTCCTATTTCCCAGCGGATTTGGGTGGGAATTTGTATCTGGCTGGGGATGGCGCGATGCGCGATCCGAATACCGGTTATTTTACGATCATGGGCCGCATTGATGATGTACTCAATGTTGCAGGACATCGCATGGGAACGATGGAAATAGAATCTGCATTGGCATCTAATCCCTTGGTCGCGGAGGCTGCAGTCGTTGGCCGTCCAGACGATGTGACTGGTGAAGCGATTTGCGCCTTCGTGGTACTCAAGCAAGCGCGTCCTAGTGGCGCCGAAGCTGCAGAAATTGCGAATCAGTTGCGCAGTTGGATTACGAAGGAAATCGGTCCTATCGCCAAACCCAAGGACATCCGTTTTGGCGATAACTTGCCCAAAACCCGCTCCGGTAAAATCATGCGTCGCTTGCTGCGTTCACTTGCCAAAAACGAAGATATCACCCAAGATGTCTCAACCTTGGAAAATCCAGGGATACTCGATCAACTCAAGCAAAATGCCTGAGTCTAATTACTCGCTGAGGCTTGAACCCGATGAAGAGGAGACACCCATGATACGCTCTCGTTTATCAAAGCAAAGACTGGCAGCTTTGTTTTTGCTTGGCTGCATTTGGTTTAACTACCCGGTGTTATCGATTTTCGACAAGTCAGCCAGTATTTTCGGCATTCCCGTGTTGTATGCGTGGTTGATGGGAGCGTGGTTGACCTTGATCGTCCTGATGGCATGGGTCACCGAAGGAGCGAAGGACTAGGATGCTGCAGGGATGGCTGATTATTCTCGTTTCTTTGGTTTATCTCGCCGTTCTATTCTTAATCGCGTGGGTGGCAGACCGGCGTGCGGACGCCGGGCGTTCCTTGATCGCTAATCCCCAGATTTACGCATTGTCGCTTGGCGTGTATTGCACCACTTGGACGTTTTACGGCAGCGTTGGTCGGGCAGCATCGAACGGTGTGGATTTCTTGCCCATCTATCTCGGGCCGACACTGCTATTTGCATTGGCAGGTTTTGTGGTGCTGAAAATGATCAGGGTATCCAAGGTCAATCGGATTACCTCAATCGCTGATCTGATTGCCTCGCGTTATGGGAAGAGCCAATTATTAGGTGGCTTGGTCACGGTGATCGCGGTGGTTGGCGTGGTTCCTTACATTGCGCTGCAACTTAAGGCAGTGTCGAATAGTTTTGGAATCCTTGTTCGTTACCCAGAAATCGTGATGCCAACCAGTATTGCGGCTGTGCCTTTACTGCAAGATGGGGCGCTCTATACTGCAGCAATTTTGGCCTGTTTCACGATCTTTTTTGGTACCCGACATCTCGATGCAACTGAGCGCCACGAAGGCATGGTAGCGGCGATTGCCTTTGAGTCGGTGGTGAAATTGGTGGCT
Organism: Undibacterium sp.; assembly: GCA_043770645.1. Lineage (GTDB taxonomy): Bacteria > Pseudomonadota > Gammaproteobacteria > Burkholderiales > Burkholderiaceae_D > Undibacterium. The sequence continues at coordinate 8,565 of JAYVHZ010000229.1, forward strand.
TTTCTTGCCGTCGGTATTTTTGTCGTGTGGGGAATGCACGATGGTGTCGCCGACATATTTTCTAAGTTTAAAACCTTTAGCGCGATGCCGGCACCGGTCATCCCGCAAATTAGCGCAACTGCTGCTATGTCGTCCCATACGCCTTTGGTTTACGGCAGCTGGGGTGCCCTGGTGTTCTTGTCCATGCTGGCCTCGCTGTTGTTACCGCGACAGTTCCAGATTGCCGTGGTTGAAAACGTCAATGAGTCCCATCTAAAACGGGCGGTTTGGCTGTTCCCGCTCTACCTATTTCTCATCAATTTGTTCGTATTGCCAGTGGCGATGGCAGGCTTGCTGTACTTTTCATCAGGCGTCGATGCCGATACCTTTGTCTTAACATTGCCGATGGCACAGCACCAACAAGCACTAGCATTGTTAGCCTATATCGGTGGGCTTTCTGCCGCGACCGGTATGGTGATCGTGGAAACCATCGCATTGGCGACCATGATTTGCAATGATTTGCTGATGCCCGTGCTACTGCGTTTTGCACCCGTGCTGTTGTCAACGCACCGCAATTTGTCTCGCGTTTTACTCACTATTCGCCGTGTCGCGATCGTCTTGATACTGGCGTTGAGTTATGGCTATTTTCGATTTGCGGGTGAGGCCTACGCTTTAGTATCAATTGGTTTAATTTCTTTCGCCGCAGTCGCTCAATTTGCGCCGGCTGTATTGGGCGGTTTGTATTGGAAGGGCGGCACCCGCAATGGCGCAGTGGCAGGCTTGTTGGCTGGATTTTCAGTCTGGATGTACACCTTGCTACTGCCTTCGTTTGCCAAGTCTGGCTGGCTTCCCGCCAAGTTCATGGAGAGTGGTTTTTTCGGAATTGAGATGCTGCATCCCTTGCATCTGTTTGGGCTAGGTGGTTTAGACGTCATCACCCACTGCATCGTTTGGAGTTTGTTAGCAAATCTGAGTGCCTACATCGGTGTTTCACTCATGCGCGCGCCCAACGTCGGAGAGGCGCGGCAGGCGAATCTGTTTGTATCACGCGGCTCTCAGGCTATGCATCCAGGTACTTGGAGTGGCGGTGCAAAACTTTCTGAACTGATTCCACTGGTGAGCCGCTTTTTGGGCGCTGAACACACCCAGGAAGCTTTTGCTCGCTATGCACAAGAACGGGGCTTTTCGAGTCCTGCTCAGTTGCCCGCAGATGCACAGTTGGTCAATTTTGCCGAAGCCTTACTTGCTGGTGCCATAGGCTCAGCGTCGGCACGTGCCATGCTCGCATCGGTTGTCACGGAGGAGGCGTTGGACATGGAGGAAGTGATGAGTATCCTTGATGAAGCCTCACAGCTACGTAGCTATAGCCGCGAGATCGAGGAAAAATCACGTGAACTCACCCGCGCGACAGCTGAATTGCGGGATGCCAATCAGCGCTTGCAGCAACTCGATCAGATGAAAGATTATTTCGTCGCCACGGTGACCCATGAACTGCGCACGCCATTGACGTCGATTCGCCTATTTTCTGAAATTCTGCACGATGATCCGAGCATGACGGTCAATGAACGTACGCGTTTCCTTAGTATCATCGTCAGTGAAACCGAACGGCTTTCACGCCTGATTAATCAAATTCTCGATATGGCCAAATTGGAATCGGGGCGTGGAGAGTGGGTCATTAGCACGGTGGATGTCGCCGAACTTATTTTGTCAGCTAGCACGGCACTCACGGCAATCTCTGCAGAACGTCAGATTACGCTCAACATGGATCAGGTCGAATCTGGATTGATGGTGATGGCGGATAGAGATAGGCTAATCCAAGTGATGCAGAATTTGCTGTCCAACGCATTCAAATTTGTACCAGCTACAGGCGGTGTCGTAACTGTCTCTGCATCTAGTATTGATAGCGATGTTCTTATCAGAGTGGGTGACAACGGACCCGGCATTAACGCCGACGACCATGAACTGATCTTTGAAAAATTTCATCAGGGTGCAGGTAATCGCGACTCTCTTACCGATAAACCAAAAGGCACTGGTTTAGGATTGCCAATCAGCCGACAGATCGTGGAGCATTTTGGTGGACGGCTGTGGGCTGAGGCTGCTCCGCAGGGTGCGAATGGCGCCTGTTTTTGTTTTACGCTGCCACACCATATCAACAATAAACTTGATCAAGAGGGTGTGCTGTCATGAGTGAAACGAGATCTTTACGTGTCCTGATTGCCGACGATGAAGCGAACATTGTTATTTCACTTGAATACCTGATGCGAAAAGAGGGCTACCAAGTAGCGACAGTAGCCGATGGAGAAGCCGCTTTAACAGTGGCAGCCCAATTTTCGCCCGATTTAGTTTTGCTAGATGTCATGATGCCGAAAAAATCGGGATATGAAGTATGTGAAGCCTTACGCGCAAATCCAACGCATGCGCACTCGCGTATCATCCTACTGACCGCCTGTGGCCGCGATAGCGACATTGAACGGGGAATGGCCTTGGGCGCAGATGCCTACGTCACAAAACCATTTTCCCCCAGAGAGCTAATGCGAAAAATTAAAGAGATCATGACTTGATGTGTCATATTTGCGTCAGAAAAATAAGGATCTCTTATATCGACCATTACTTCAATCAAGCATGATCCCCCAGTGCACCTTCTAAAAAGGCGCGCTGGGGTGCCGCCTTCTAGTTGGTAAGTAAAAGAACCACATTCTTTGAACGTGGTTCTTTTACTTGACTTGATTCAGTCTTATTCTAGGGACTGAATAATCACTAAAAATCTTCATCAATAAAAATCAAAACCTCAATACCTCAATACTCAAGCAAGGTCGCTTTACCCCAGAAAATTCTATACGCCATCACCGTGTATCCAATAATGACGGGCAAAACGATGCAAGCCCCCACAAAAATAATCATTAAAGATTCAGGCGCACTCGCTGCTTGCCAGATCGTGATTTTGTCGATGATGAGGTAGGGGAATAAGCTATACGCCAAGCCGTGAAACGCTAGGAGAAAAATGCCGACTGTGCTGGCAAATGGAGCCCAAATCCAGTTTTGGTTGCCTTGAGTTAATTGCTTAGGTAGGCGCTTCAATACTCTGTCGACCCACCAAAACAAAATCGCGGTAATGAGTGGAATAGGGAAGAGTAGGATGAAGTTGGGAAAGCTAAACCATTTTTCCGCAATGCTGGGGCTGGCGAATGGGGTGACGATGGAGATCGTGGCAATCCCGATGCCCGCTAACCACAAACTACGTCTTGCCCAGGTCGCGGCTTTGATTTGCAGTTGTCCTTCAGACTTCATGAGTAGCCATGTCGCACCTAACAGGCAGTAGGCCGCCATCAGGCATAATCCGATCAAGGTGGCAAAGGCGTAGCTCCAGAGACTAGTATTAAAACCAAGAACCAACATGCCCAACATAAAGCCTTGTGAAAAGGCGGCGAGTATGGAGCCAAGATGGAAGGCGAGATTCCACGCGGGTTTGTTTTGCGCTTGTGCTTTCACCCTGAAGTCAAAAGCAACACCTCGTAAAATTAAGCCAAGTAGCATGAGTGCGACTGGCAAATACAGCGCGCCTAGTATTTGTCCGTGTGCGGTAGGGAAGGCAACTAACAAGATGCCGACACCTAGCACTAGCCAGGTTTCATTGGCGTCCCAAAATGGTCCAATGGAGGCAATCATCATGTCTTTTTCCGCGTCTTCAGCATAACGCATCAAGATACCGACGCCGAGATCGTAGCCATCTAAAATGACATAGGCCAACATGGCCAAGCCCATGACGATCAGAAACGCGAGCGGTAACCAACCAGCAGGTTGGGATAAATCGGGATGGAGTGGAGTCATCATGGCTTATCCTTATGAAGTGGTAACTGGTGTCGAGTCGATTGCTGAACTATCAGCTTTTCGCGCTAAATAAAACACCACCGAGATATACGAAATAATCAAGAACACATACAGTGTCAAATACATGATCAAAGAGCTTGCCAACATTGGCACTGGGATTTTTGCCGCAGCCTCGGCGGTGGTGAGTACGCCTTGTACCAAGTATGGTTGGCGTCCAATTTCAGTGGTGTACCAACCCGCCAGCAAAGCGACCCACCCAGAAAAACTCATCGCTACTAATGCTCGCGAAACTAAAACTGGTAGGGCTGGAGTTCGCCATACATACCACGAGGCTAGCCAGGAAATACCCAACATCAATAAGCCGACGCCCACCATGATGCGAAAGGCAAAGAAGACTGGTGCCACTGGTGGATGCTTGCCATCAAAATCATTGAGGCCTTTGATCTCACCGTTCATGTCATGCGTAAGATAGAGCGACGCTAATTTTGGTATCGCGATTTCTGCTTTATTGACACGCTCTTTTTGGTCTGGAATTGCGAATAAAACTGCCGGTGCGCCTTTTTGGGTCTCCCAAATACCTTCCATCGCTGCGATTTTCGCGGGTTGATGTTGCAAGGTATTGAGGCCATGTAAATCACCGACCAGAATTTGTAGCGGAATCAAGATCGCGGCGAGCGTCACACCCGTTTTGATGCCAATCAGAATCTCACCACTCTCATCACTACTTCCACCTCGCAAATAACGATAACTGCTGATGCCGGCGATCAAGAACGCCACGGTTAAACCAGATGCCAGCATCATGTGCGTGAAGCGATACGGCATGGATGGATTGAAAATAATTTGCAACCAGTTGGTCGCGTGCGCTTGACCGTTGATCATTTCAAATCCGACGGGTGTATGCATCCACGAATTTAAGGCAATGATCCAAAACACCGAGAGCGTTGTGCCACCTGCGACCAACATGGTGGCGATGGTATGAAGTCGTTCACCGACACGCTTTTGACCGAATAGCATAATGCCGAGAAAAGTCGCTTCTAAGAAAAATGCAGTCAAAATCTCATAAGCGAGTAAAGGCCCAGCGATGTTGCCGACTTTTTCCATAAAACCCGGCCAGTTGGTACCGAATTGAAAGCTCATGGTGATGCCGCTGACGACGCCCAAAGCGAAACTGAGGGCAAATATTTTCACCCAAAAATAGTAGGCGCGCTGCCAATGTTCTGCCTTGGTGCGGTTATAGCGCCATTTGAAAAAGACGAGCACCCAGCCAAGTGCAATACTGATGCTGGGAAAAAGAATGTGAAAACTGATATTGGCGGCAAACTGGATGCGCGCCAACAGCATGGGGTCGAATGTGCTTGCGAGTTCCGCTGACATGATAAATTCTCTCTGTGTGTTGGTGGCTATTGCCGTTCTTTAAGTCATATTTTTAGTATCGTCGTTCCCGCGAAGGCGGGAATCCAGCGGCGTAAACGCGAAACGTCACTGGATCCCTGCCCCCGACTCAAGCATTCGAGGGCAAACTCTTCGCAGGGATGACACCTCTATGTTTTAGCTTAAAGAACGACATTAGTGACTTTGGCTATTTCTTGGATTTGCCATCAAGGCGAAGACGATCCGTAAACTCGATGATCTTGACGACTTTTGAGCCCATTTTCATTAAGGTTTGCAAGGTTTCCGGCGAGAGTTTCTCGACGTCGTCAAACCAGGCACTGGTCAGCTCGATCAGATCGTGCATTTGTTGAATCCGGCCTAAAGCATATTGCTCATCTTCTTTGGCGTCGTTCTTGAGTAAGGCTTCGCGCAACATCGACAGCGTCGGTTCGACTTCGCGACGACGACGTTCTTCAACCAAATTGCGGAAAATTTCCCAGACATCTTTCGGTGCTTCAAAGAATTCTCTGCGTTCTCCCGGAATGTGTACAAGCTTGACCAAGCGCCATGCTTGTAATTCCTTGAGACTCATGCCGACATTGGAGCGCGAAAAAGTTAGCTCCTCAGCAATCTCGTCCGCGCATAGCGGTTTTTCGCTGAGAAAAATCAGCGCATAAATCTGCCCGACGGTACGGTTAATACCCCAGCGGCTGCCCATTTCGCCAAAATGCGAGATGAATTTTTCCTTGGTTGGACTGATGCTCATGGTTTTTCCTTATTTGTAATTCCAGTAGTATTTGAATTTCCTGTATTTTCAGGAAATATAGCACGATTATTTTTTTCGTGTTTTTTTGTGCTGGAATTTTTGGTCGAGTCCCGGACCTGAGTTTGTCTTTTGATATGCCCAGTTCTTTAGCATAGATCGCGAGACGCGGACAGTGATTTTTTCGAGTAGAGCTTGCGGTAAGATCGAAACTAACGAGTCAGACGATGCGAAATACTGAGAAGGGCGCTCTAGGACGATCAGGTGCTTGAAAGGCGCAAGTGATCGATATCGAGATGACTTAATGGATGTCGGATAAGTCAGCAGGAGGTTCATCACCCGCCAAAACACCGGCGCCACCTGAAAGGCCTTCCCCTTTGCGCACCAGATAATCGGTGTGTTCATACACATTGGCGCAGCCTGTTTCGGCGATTAGGGTTTTGACGATGGCGACTTTCCAAGCATCGACACCCGCGGCTTGAAATTGGCATGCCAGAAAACCAGCTTGTATGGCATGGTATTCAACGATTAATCCAGGAAGTTTGTCTTCTTCCGCATTGATCAGGCGCTGTGGTTTGCCCGGCTTGGCATTGAGTGGCAAGCGTTTTGCAAGGGCGGTTTGAATTCGACGCTTGAACATCGCATGATCGACGGCTTCAGATTCGTCAAAAGTCCAGACGCGCGCTCGGATTTGTGATTTGGGACTCCAGCCCGCGCGTGCTAAAAATTCCCCTTTGGAAGAACGCACTAAACAAGTTGCGCCGAATTTCATTTTTTCATGGAACTTACCGTCCACGCGTTCGATGGCAGAAAGATAGATCCAAGGATCGCCCTCGAGCAGACTTTTTTCTTTGCCTTGTTTGATGGTGATGATGAGCATAGTTGTTTTATTGATTGACTCAAGAAATTGGTTTC
>JAYVHZ010000230.1:0-3741 GCA_043770645.1 Undibacterium sp.
GGTCTCAGTGGGGAAGGATTAAAGATTAAAATTTAAGAATTGCGGATCACGTTAGGGATCGCGTCAGGCGTCGGTGCCTGATTCGCAGCCGCTTGTTCAAGTTGACGCTCTTTTTCGATTTCTGCGATGGTCTTTTTATGACGAGAAATATCGCGACGATGGCGGAATACCATCGGTGCCATCGCCAGCAGACAAAACACGGCACCAGCAACAAAAAAGCACAATAACAATATCACCAAAGGTGCTGATTGCTGATAGCCCCAGAAATACTCAAGCGTCACCATTTTATCGTTCTTCAGCGCAAAACCTAAAAACGCGATGAACACCAGCAGCCAAATAAATTTAGAAATAATTTTCATAGTTAAGCTAAGTTGCCTAAGTTGCGATTAATAATCAAAGTGGCGTATTTGTTGTTTCCCAATATGCTTGCAAGTACCAAGCTACCAACATACATAACACAATGAACAACAAGTGAAATTGTACGTGAAAAAAAACGGCATATCGGAAATCCGCTATGCCGTTTTGTTCTCTTAGTGCAAATTACTCACTTTTTTCCACACTTGATCACACTTTAATCATGCAGTATGGGCTGACCGACGGTCGCATCCACCCTTTCGCGCAATTCTTTACCTGGTTTGAAATGTGGCACCCGTTTTTCAGGCACCATCACTTTATCTCCAGATTTAGGATTGCGTCCTATTCGAGGTGGGCGGCTATTTAAAGCGAAACTACCAAAGCCACGAATTTCTATCCGCTGACCCGTGGCCAGCGCATCGGACATCGCGTCCAAAATAGTTTTGACAGCGATATCCACATCTTTTGCTACCAGTTGTGGATATCGCTCGGCCAGACGAGCAATCAGCTCTGACTTGGTCATAAATGAAGCCTCTGACTAGGTCGTTGCTTAGTTTTTGTTATCGAGCTTAGCTTTCAACAAAGCACCGAGGCTTGTTGTGCCAGAAGCCGCATTGGAATCAACAGCTGTTGACATCTTTTGCATTGCTTCTTGCGTATCAGCGCTATCTTTTGCCTTGATAGACAATTGGATACCACGTGCTTTACGGTCGATGTTCAATACCAATGCTTCAACTGAGTCGCCAACTTTCAAGTGTGTACCAGCATCTTCCACGCGATCGCGGGAGATTTCTGATGCACGCAAGTAGCCTTCAACTTCGTCAGCCAATTGAATTACAGCGCCTTTAGCTTCAACAGATTTCACTGTACCAGTGACCAATGCGCCTTTGTCGTTCATTGCGCAGTAGTTGTTGAATGGGTCGCCTTCCAATTGCTTAACGCCTAAGGAAACACGCTCACGCTCTACGTCGATCGCCAATACGATGGCTTCCAACTCGTCACCTTTCTTGAAGCGACGAACTGCTTCTTCGCCAGTTTCGTTCCAAGACAAATCAGACAAATGCACCAAACCATCGATGTTGCCTGTCAAGCCAATGAACACGCCGAAGTCAGTGATAGACTTGATCGCGCCACGAACTTTATCGCCTTTTTTGAAGTTCAAGGAGAAGTCATCCCATGGATTTGCTTTGCACTGCTTCATGCCCAAGCTGATACGACGACGTTCTTCGTCGATTTCCAGAACCATAACTTCAACTTCGTCACCCAACTGAACAACTTTATTTGGTGCAACGTTTTTGTTTGTCCAATCCATTTCTGAAACGTGGACCAAACCTTCAATACCTTGCTCGACTTCAACGAATGCACCGTAGTCGGTGAGGTTCGTTACTTTACCGAACAAACGTGTGTTTGCTGGGTAACGACGTGCCAAACCTGTCCAAGGATCGTCGCCCAATTGCTTAACGCCCAGGGACACACGATTTTTCTCTTGATCAAATTTGAGGATCTTAGCAGTGATTTCTTGACCAACTGTAAGCACTTCAGATGGGTGACGCACACGACGCCATGCCAAATCAGTGATATGCAACAAACCATCGATGCCGCCCAAATCAACGAACGCACCGTAGTCAGTGATATTTTTAACCAAGCCAGTAACCACTGTGCCTTCTTTCAGGTTTTCCATCAATTTCTGACGTTCTTCACCCATAGAAGCTTCAACAACGGCACGACGTGACAATACAACGTTGTTACGCTTACGGTCGAGCTTGATAACTTTGAATTCCATAGTCTTGCCTTCGTAAGGAGTTGTATCCTTAACTGGGCGTGTATCAACCAAAGAACCTGGCAAGAAAGCGCGGATGCCGTTCGTGAGAACAGTCAAACCACCTTTAACTTTACCATTAACAGTACCGATAACCATTTCGCCAGACTCAAGCGCTTTTTCGAGAGCGAGCCATGATGCCAAACGTTTTGCTTTGTCGCGGGACAAGATTGTGTCGCCGAAACCGTTTTCCAGTGATTCGATCGCTACGGATACGAAATCACCGATGTTAACTTCCAATTCACCTTGGTCGTTTTTGAATTCTTCAACAGGGATGAAGGCTTCTGATTTGAGGCCAGCATTAACGATCACGAAGTTGTGGTCGATGCGAACGACTTCAGCAGAAATCACTTCGCCAGAGCGCATATCTTGGCGGGATAAAGATTCTTCGAACAGTGCTGCAAAACTATCAGCACCAGTTGCGTAATCTTGAGTCATGAATACAGTAGACATAATTTTTACGAGTTAGCCGGAATAGGACAAAAGGTCTATTTACCGGGTTGGGTTAAACAACCCCACATTGATTTTGCATCAATGTAGGAACTAAAATGCCCTAAGAATTTTTCCAACAATTCAGCAGACGAACTAAATTGATTTCTGATTTCTTAGCGCGATTGCGTAGAGACTGAGTATCTGATGTACTGCTTCATTCGCAGTGATATGAGACGTATCGAGTATAAACGCGCCTGATGCGGGTTTGAGAGGCGCTTCTGTGCGAGCCATGTCGCGAGCATCACGTTCAGTCAAATCTTTTACCAAGTCTTCCATATTAGCAGGAAAACCCTTCTCAATCAATTGCTTATAGCGTCGATTTGCGCGAGCTTCCACACTTGCTGTCAAAAATACCTTTTGAATCGCATCTGGAAAGATCACCGTTCCCATATCTCGTCCATCTGCCACCAAACCAGGCGCTTGTCGAAATGATACTTGCAGTTCGACAAGCGCCTTGCGTACCATTGGCAAAACCGCGATTTTTGAAGCGGAGACACCAATTGCCTCTTCTCTCACGGTGTCCGTGACATCGTCATCAGCAAGAAAAACGTGCCCCTTTTCAAAACGACACGGTAACACTCGTGCCAAATCAGCTATTTGTTGTTCTTCCCACAAATCAATCCCATGACGTATCGCGGACAAGGCAGTCAAGCGATACAGTGCGCCAGAATCGAGGTAGTGAAACCCTAATTGCTTGGCGACACGATGCGCTACCGTTCCTTTACCGGACGCGGTAGGCCCATCAATACTAATGACTAGATTATTAGCGGAACCGTTCAAAATAAATCCTCGTGTTTGATCTTGACAAAGGCTTCAAAGAATTCAGGAAACGTTTTAGCAACACACTTAGGATCATTAATCCGCATCGCCGCACCTCGTCTAGCGACGCCATCCAAAGTGGCCAGAGAAAAGCACATCGCCATCCTGTGATCATCATAAGTATCTATCGTCGCTGGCGCAAGTTTAGCCGGTGGCGTGACGGTCATAAAATCTTGACCTTCCTCAACGATCGCACCGAGTTTGCGCAATTCTGTTGCCATTGCCACAATGCGATCAGTCTCTTTGACGCGCCAGCT
>JAYVHZ010000231.1:0-13881 GCA_043770645.1 Undibacterium sp.
CCGTCACAATTGCATCATTTTCAAAACTGTATTGGACTTGGACTTTCTTTTGTTCCGCTTTGCCTTCGCCATCAACCACAAAGACAGTGACTGCATTCACCCCCATCACCAAAGCATCGCGCGGCACCACGATCACCTCTTTTAAGGTCAGAACACTTAGCTCGACATTGGCATAAGCCCCTGGCCACAGTTTCATTTCTTTATTGTCGAACACCGCTTTGACTTTGACCGTACCAGAGACGGCATCGACCGCATTATCGATAAACTGCAATTTACCTTTAAAGTTCGCTTTATTGTCCGGCAAGCTGGCATTGGCGACGCTATCACCGCGCTTCATACTATCTAAAGCGTCGGATAAATTCCTTTGCGGCAGAGGAAACGTAATCGCAATCGGATCCATTTGCGTAATCGTCACCAAAGCAGCACCGGAGGTACTCGGCTGCACTAGCGACCCTGGAAATACATTAATCAAACCTGTGCGACCACTGACAGGCGCAACAATGCGGCTATATCCCAAACTCACCTTGGCCGCAGCTAACGCAGCTTTGGCGCCATCCACCACGGCTTGTTGAGCCTTCACAATGGTTTGCGCCGCATCGACCACACTTTGTGATTGGAATTTTTTTTCAAAGAGTTCTTTACTACGCGCTAGTTGGCGCTGATTCTCGGCTAGGCTGGCTAGCTCTTTATCCAACTGCGCTTGGGCTTTGCTGACATTGACCGTGTCTGTGCGGTTATCCAAGGTGAATAACAAATCGCCGGCGCGGACAAACTGACCTTCTTTAATGTGCACGCGCTCAATCACGCTACTCACTTGCGGCCGCACATCGACGATATTGAGTGAGGACACTACCCCATTCGCTTTTAAACGAACTTCATAATCGCGCGTCTGTGCCAGCACCGTATTCACAGTGACAGGGCGATTCTTATCCCCTTTGCCACCAATGGTTTGACCCGCTACCAATTCAGTACTCTCGGAGCCACTCTTTTTCCACATCCAATAAGAACCACCAACGATGGCGATGGACAAGGCAAGGACAGTCAATTTGGCGTTTTTCATATTGGTATTATTTCTAATCGAAGCTGGTTAGACAATTGGCGTAAAGAAAGTTCTGTAACGCAATGTAAATCTGCATTAATTTATTGGGGCAAATGGGCAAAGTCTAGGGGTGAAGCAGGATATGAAACCCTTGACGTCCATTTTATTGATTTATGGCATCTTAACAAAGAAAAAGCCAGCACTCAGGCTGGCTTGGTTCTTTTATACGTTTTGTTACGAAAGTGACTAAATTAACGCAGACTCTTTGTAGTTAGCTATCAATCTAAACAACAGCGCCATCGGTGTCGTCTTTTTCTACAACTGGCTTAATCAAGTCTTCACGCTTCACACCTAACCACATGGCAATCGCCGCAGCAACGAAAACAGAAGAATAAATACCAAACAAAATACCAATCGTCAGCGCCTTTGCAAAGCCAGCCAAAGTCGGGCCGCCAAACAAGAGCATCGATAACACCATCATTTGCGTAGAACCGTGCGTAATGATGGTACGAGAAATCGTGCTGGTGATCGCGTTATCGATCACTTCGATCACAGTCGCTTTACGCATCTTCAAAAAGTTTTCGCGGATACGATCAAAAATAACCACGGATTCATTAACTGAGTAACCAAGCACGGCCAGTACCGCTGCCAACACCGCAAGATCGACTTCCCATTGAAAGAAAGCGAAGAAGCCAAGAATAATCACCACGTCATGCAAGTTCGCAATAATCGCAGAAACAGAATATTTCCATTCAAAACGAATTGCCAGATACGCCATCACACCGACGATCACGAATATCAATGCCATCAAACCATCGTGCATCAATTCGTCACCAACTTGTGCGCCAACCAAGGCTGTTCTTTGTAGTTTTGCTTCTGGGTGATCTGCTTTCAACGCCGTCATGACACGCTCATTTTGCGCGGTAATCATGGCGTTGAGTTCTTTTTCACTTGGCTTTACCGCACCTTCCGCAACTTTCGGCAAAGGCATGCGAATCACCACGTCTTGCGCTTTACCAAAAGTTTGGACCACAACTTCACTGATACCGAGTGCTTTGATTTTTTCACTAATCTTGGTGGTATCGGCAGCCTGACTGTAGCTGACCTCCATTGATGTACCACCGGTAAACTCAACCGACAAGTGCAATCCTCTTGTAAACAAGAAGAAAACCGCAGCAACAAAGGTCACAGCCGAAATGACATTAAAAATCAGCGCATTGCGCATGAAAGGTATGTCGCGTTTAATACGGAATAATTCCATGATGAATTCCTAAATCTTTTTCTTAATTGACTAAGTATTTCGCATTAACACTTCTTTTAAAATTTTCTCATTAAAAATTTTAATAAAAGCTTATTACTCAGTAGGTTTCCAAATTTGACCAATTGAAATCGAAGTCAACTTCTTCTTACGTCCATACCAGACATTCACTACGCCACGCATTACGAATACCGCGGAGAAAATCGAGGTCAAAATACCCAAGCAGTGAACAATAGCGAACGCCTTAATCGGACCAGAACCAAATACTAGCAAGGCCAAACCAACGATGAATGTGGTCACGTTGGAATCGAGAATCGTCGCCCAGGCACGATCAAAACCTTGCGTGATCGCATGCTGCGGCGAATTGCCTGCGCGAAGCTCTTCTCGAATACGTTCATTAATCAATACGTTGGCGTCAATCGCCATACCCAATGCCAAGGCAATCGCCGCCATACCAGGCAAGGTTAATGTCGCTTGCATCACAGACAAAATACCGACCAGCAATAACAAGTTCATCGCCAACGCAAACACACTGAAGAAACCGAAGATCATGTAATACGCGATCATGAAAACAGCAATCGCAGCGAAACCATACATGGTCGAGTACACGCCTTTTTTGATGTTGTCTGCACCCAATTGCGCACCGATGGTGCGCTCTTCGATCACTTCCATCGGTGCTGCTAAGGAACCGGCACGCAATAACAAAGCCAACTCATTGGCGTCGTTGGTGGTACCCATCCCAGTAGTACGGAACTTATTACTGAACACACCTTGAATCGTCGCCACCTGTAGCAATTCGCCCTTGCCTTTTTCAAACAAGACGAAAGCCATTGGCTTGCCGACATTCACGCGGGTCGCTTCACCCATGCGGCGCCCACCTTCACTGTTTAAATCAATACTCACTGCAGGTTGCTGATTTTCATCAAAGGTCGCAGATGCACCAATAATCGCATCACCAGTCACAATCGGCTCTTTATATAAAATCGCCGGACCACCGCGGCCAACCTTAAACATCTCAGAACCAAACGGCACAGGGGTATTTTCATCGACTGGGCCGATCACACTTTGGTCTACCAAACGCACTTCCAAAGTCGCAGTACGACCAATAATCGCTTTTGCACGCGCCACATCCTGTACGCCAGGTAACTGCACCACAATGCGATCAGCACCTTGCTGCTGAATAATCGGTTCTGCCACACCAATTTCATTGACCCGTTTCGATAAGGCAGAGATATTTTGCTTCACGCCCTCGTTCATCAAAGTGGTTAATGATTGTGGCTTGATCGTGACTTTAAAGGCGATGTCGCTGTTGTCTGCTGTTACGACGCTATCGAGCAAATCCACATCATTCATTTGACGATTGACGATATCACGTGCTTTGGCACGTGTTTCTGCATCACGGAACTTCACTGTTACAGACGACGCATCGCGCGAAATCCCTGCATGGCGTATTTCTTTTTCTTTTAACGCGCTGCGCAAACTAGACTGCAAAGCGTTCAAGCGATTATTTAGTACCGCTGAGGTATCAACCTTCATCAAGAAATGCACACCACCACGCAAATCCAAGCCTAAATACATAGGGAAAGCATGCAGCTTCTGCATCCATGCAGGTGTATTTGGCAACAGATTCAAAGCCACGGTATACACGGGATCGCTAGGATCAACATTTAATCCTTTTTCCAAAGCGGCTTTCGCTTTGAACTGGGCATCAGTTGTCGCGAATCGCGCCCGAATCGAGCCTTGGATACCGTTGTAGTCATACGAAAAACCAGTGGAATTGAGACCAGCGTCTTTTAACACTTGCTCAACCCGCGTGATCATGCTTTCGTCTACTTTGATAGTGGCCTTGGCACTATTAATTTGCACAGCGGGCGAATCACCGAAGAAGTTCGGTGCTGCATACAAAGCACCAAAGACCAGTGAGATCAAGATGATGATGTACTTCCAGAGGGGATAACGATTCATAGCGGATTCAAGAAAAAGGACTACACGAACGACATAAAACTAAGAAACCAAAATAAGTAAGGGGCAAAGCTTAAAGTTTTGCCCCTGTTGCGAAGATCGCTGGATTATTTCAGTGTGCCTTTTGGTAACAATGTTGTCACGGCGCTTTTTTGAATCTGAATATCAACGCCATTGCTAACTTCCAGTGAAACAAAAGAATCAGTTACCTTAGTAACTTTGCCTGCGATACCACCAGCTGTGATCACTTCATCACCCTTAGCCAATGCATCAAGCATCGATTTTTGTTCTTTTTGACGCTTCATCTGCGGGCGTATCATGACGAAATACAAAACAGCGAACATCACGATGAAAGGTAAAATACCCATCAAAGACGATTCAGTACTCGCCGCACCAGCAGCTTGAGCATAAGCAGAAGAAATAAACACGATAAAACTCCATTTAATAGTTTTTTTAAATCAAATCAGCGACTTGGACGCATCTTGGGATGAAATTAAGAATTTAAAGCCCTAAAACATACTTAGTAAACTTAATCCACTTAACAAAAACACCAGCAGTTCAAGCCTAACAACAAAGCGCAACATTCTAGCACTTGGATCTCAAGTTTCTATCAAATCTATTGCGCAGATAAAAAAACTTGTTGTGCAAACGATTCTTCAAGGCAAATTGGGCAGAGCTAGCCTTAGGCCCTTCCGCACTGGTTCCCACATCATCTAGCTACCAATCGAAAAAAACAAAACCGCTCAACGCCGAGACGCACAGGCGCTGAGAAGCGCGGAGAAAATCTTTGAGGCAGCTTGCTTCCTCTTTTTTGGATTTTCTCTGCGCCTCGGCGTCTCGGCGTTGAGAGGTTTTTCTTTAAATAATTTTAATAATTCTTACGAACTACACTCCGCGCGCCCGATCCGCCTTAAATTGCACAACGAACTCAGGGAAACGGTCTTCATCCAAAGACAAACGAATTTGGCGGAACAGGTCGAGGTAGTAGTGCAAATTGTGGATGGTATTTAAACGTGCGCCGAGGATTTCACCGGTGCGGTGTAAATGGTGCAAGTAAGCGCGGGAGAAATTTTTGCAGGCGTAGCAAGAACAGGTTTCATCCAGCGGTGCCTTTTCTTCTTTGTAGCGTGCATTTTTAATTTTAATATCGCCGAATCGGGTGAAAATCCAGCCGTTACGTGCATTGCGAGTTGGCATCACGCAGTCGAACATATCGATACCGTTAGCCACACCTGAAACTAAGTCTTCTGGTGTGCCTACGCCCATTAAATAATGTGGTTTGTTTTCTGGCAGCTTAGGTCCGACGTGAGAGAGAATGCGCAGCATGTCTTCTTTAGGCTCACCAACGGATAAGCCGCCGATCGCGATACCGTCGAAACCCATTTCATTCAAAGCTGCGAGAGATTCATCGCGCAGGTTTTCAAACATACCACCTTGGACGATGCCGAATAAGGCGTTTGGATTTTCGCCGCCCTTAAATTCATTCATCGAGCGTTGTGCCCAGCGCAAAGACATGCGCATGGATTTGCCAGCTTCTTCGCTGGTGGCTGGACGACCATCGATCTCATACGGTGTGCATTCATCGAACTGCATGACGATGTCAGAATTCAAGGCACGTTGAATTTGCATAGAGATCTCAGGTGACAAGAACAAGCGTTCGCCACTAATCGGTGAGGCAAACTTCACGCCTTCTTCGGTGATCTTGCGCATTGCGCCAAGTGAGAATACTTGAAATCCACCAGAGTCCGTCAGGATAGGTTTATCCCAACCCATGAAATCATGCAGACCGCCAAACTTATTGATGACGTCCAAACCTGGACGCAGCCACAGGTGAAAGGTATTACCCAAAATAATGTGGGCGTCGATTTCTTTGAGTTCAAGCGGCGACATCGCCTTCACCGAACCGTAGGTGCCAACTGGCATAAAAATAGGCGTTTCGATCACGCCATGATCAACCGTGATACGGCCACGACGCGCAGCGGTGGTTTTGTCTTTTTTGAGTAATTGAAATTGCAGCATAGGATTTACCGACCTAAATAAAAATAGAACTAAAAAATTAGAAGCTTTACCGCAGAGGCGCGGAGATCGCAGAGTTTTTATGCATTATTCTGCTCTGCTCCATTTTATTGCATCGTGCACGCCAAGAAATTCAATGTCAGGGATGCAGTACAAGGCGCCAAGCACAGCAATACGTCGGTATTGCGAGCATTGGCAACGCCGTAATGCGCCCTGAGATTGGATTTATTGGTGTTCACCTGAACGATTGGTTAATAACATCGCATCACCATAACTAAAGAAACGATATTTCTGTGCAATCGCATGGGCATACGCTTCACGTATCGCATCGTAACCTGCAAACGCTGATACCAGCATCATTAATGTTGACTTTGGCAGATGGAAATTCGTAATTAAACGATCAACGGTTTTAAAACGATAGCCGGGCGTGATGAACAAACAGGTATCGTCACTACCGGCTAACAATTCACCAGTTTGCGACGCAGATTCAATTGCACGCATACTGGTAGTGCCAACACAGACCACATTTTTGCCTGCGGCTTTAGTGGCGCGAACTGCCGCTACGGTTTCTTCTGGTACGGTATACCACTCGCTATGCATATCATGCTTGCTTAAGTCTTCGGTACGCACAGGCTGGAAAGTCCCAGCGCCAACGTGCAAAGTCACGAAAGCGAGTTGTATGCCTTTGGCTTTACATTTTTCCAAAAGCGCTTCGTCAAAATGCAGACCTGCAGTGGGTGCGGCAACCGCTCCGGGCACACGTGAATACACAGTTTGATAGCGCTGTTCGTCGAAATCATCAGCTTCATGATTGATATACGGCGGCAATGGCAAGCGACCGTATTTTTCTATCAATTCAAACACATCACCGGGAAAATGTAGGGTAAAAAATTCACCAGCACGTTCGCCAACCGTCACATCAAACGCATCCGCCAGACGGATCTTACTACCTGCCAAAGGCGACTTGGAGGCGCGCAATTGTACGTGCACGATGTGTTCGTCTGCGGTGTTTTTGATCACACGCTCGACCAGCATTTCAACTTTACCGCCGGTTTCTTTGGCGCCGAAAAACCGAGCTTTCAAGACGCGAGTGTCGTTAAATACCAGCAAATCACCTGCGTTGAGCTGATCAACGATGTCAAAAAATTGCCGGTCAACGATGCCAGTATCACTGACGTGCAGGAGGCGCGACGCCGTGCGATCCGGCAAAGCGGTCTGTGCTATCAATTCGGCAGGAAGTTCAAAATCAAAATCACTAAGTGAGTACATATTTACACCAAATAAACAAATTACCGAAGAAACCCGTAGGGCGGGTTACAACCCGCCATGATCAACCGGCACCGAGTTTGGACTGAAACAAAGTTGGACTGAAACAAAGTTTGGACTGAAACCGAGTTTTACCCGAACCTATTTTGGCGGGTTACAACCCGCCCTACTTAAAATTCACATTACTGTATAAAAAACCAGTAAAATCACGCGAGTTACTTTTCACGCTTAACTTTTTAGACCAACCCGCCATTTTACCCTATGTCAGCAAGCGCACCTATTCAGCCTGCCAGCAAGAAGAAAGCTGCACCTGCCAAGCCAGTGCGCAGACCTTTAAGCGCAGAGGAAAAATTCGCCAAACTAGGCCTGCGCTCTGACATGGATTTTGCTCTGCATTTACCGATGCGCTACGAAGATGAGACGGAAGTCGTGTCCATGCGCGATGCCGGTTTTCGCGGTGGAAGCTCGGTGCAAGTTGAAGGTGAAGTCACCGAATGCGATATTCAGTATCGACCACGTCGTCAGCTCGTCGTCACGATTAACGACAATACCGGGCAAGTTGTCCTACGCTTTTTAAATTTTTACGGCAGCCAAATCAAACAGATGGCAGTCGGCATGCGAGTCAGAGCTCGCGGTGAACTTCGCCACGGTTTTTTCGGTGCGGAGATGGTACATCCGACCTATAAAATGGTGAACGAAGGCGCTGCATTACCCACATCATTGACACCGGTGTATCACGCTGGCGATGGTATCTCGCAAACTATGCTGCGCAAGGCCATTACTAGTGCGCTCAATAAAGTCCAATGGTACGACACGCTCTCCCCTGCTCTGCTGCAAGAAATGGGCTTGCAAGATTTTGAATCGGCCGTGAAATTACTGCATAACCCGCCACCTGATGTCGATCAATACGCCTTACTGGAACATGAACATCCAGCCTGGGAGCGCATGAAATTCGATGAACTCTTAGCCCAACAATTGTCACTCAAACGCGCGCAGGCCTCACGTCGCTCGCAAGGAGCGACAGCATTACCGACCGTCGGTGCCTTAACTCACGCCTTTGTCGCGACATTGCCATTCAAACTAACAGGTGCACAAGAGCGAGTGTTGGAAGAAATCCGTGCCGATCTCAAACAAGATTTTCCCATGCAAAGATTATTGCAAGGCGATGTCGGTAGTGGCAAAACCATCGTGGCTGCACTCGCCGCGACGCAGGCAATTGATAGCGGCTATCAAGCAGCTTTAATGGCACCGACTGAAATTTTGGCGGAACAACATTTTCGTAAGGTCGCGGGCTGGCTAGAACCTTTAGGGGTAAAAACAGCGTGGCTGACTGGTAGTTTGAAGAAGAAAGAGAAAGAACAAGCAAACGCCCTCATCGCCTCAGGCGAGGCACAACTAGTCATCGGCACCCATGCGCTGATTCAAGACAGCGTGCAATTTGCCAAACTCGGTTTAGTGATCGTCGATGAACAACATCGCTTCGGTGTGGCGCAAAGACTCACACTCCGCAACAAAGCCGAAGCCGGTAAAACTCCACATCAACTAATGATGTCAGCAACGCCGATACCACGCACGCTGGCGATGACGTATTACGCTGATCTCGAAGTTTCAGTCATCGATGAGTTACCACCTGGACGCACACCTATCGTAACGCGTGTGGTCGATCAAAATCGCCGCGAGGAAGTCATCGAGCGCGTGCACGCCGCCGCGCAAGAAGGTAAACAAGTGTATTGGGTCTGCCCGCTAATCGAAGAATCCGAAGCACTGCAATTACAAACCGCGACCGATACGCACGCGATGCTCAGTGCCGCTTTGCCCGACTGCCGTGTCGGCTTAGTCCACGGCAAACTCAAGCCCGCCGAAAAGCAAATTGTGATGGACGCCTTCACTCGCAATGAAGTACAAGTCTTGGTGGCAACAACCGTGATTGAAGTCGGTGTCGATGTACCGAATGCGAGTTTGATGGTGATCGAACATGCTGAACGTTTTGGCCTGTCACAGTTACACCAATTGCGCGGCCGTGTTGGGCGCGGCGCGGCGGCCAGTGTTTGCCTGCTGCTGTATCAAGGTCCACTTGGTCACACCGCGAAACAACGATTACTGACCATGCGCGAAAGCACCGATGGATTCGAGATAGCCCGTAAAGATTTGGAACTACGCGGCCCTGGTGAGTTCTTAGGTGCGCGCCAATCGGGCGAAGCCTTGCTGCGTTTTGCAAATTTAGAAAAGGACCAGTATCTGGTTGAAAAGGCCCGCAATCTGGCGGTGCAATTATTGGCACATGATATGCCGACAGTCGAAGCGCATTTGCAACGTTGGATGGGGCAGCGAGAAGAGTTCTTGCGGGTGTAGCCTTAAGAATTTAGCCATAAGAAAACACCCATCATTTATCAACATGCGTAGAAAACACATTTTCAGCAAAAAAACGTCTATTTTGCGCAATCAGCTAGGCGATTTCTCACCGTCTGAATTACGATTCAAGAACAGATCAACACCCATCACCACAGCCACAATGAAACTCTATCGACGCTTCGCCTATTGGATATTATTCAGCTTAGGAGTTCTATCAATTTCCGGCACAAGCTATGGACAACAAGTAAATGTCTCCAATGTATTTTCCTCGTTTGAGTTACAACTTGACGGGATTTCGAAAAAGTCAGGTGGAAATGTTGATCTCGCTATGAAGTATTTAGATCAACTAAAACTGGTCGTCAAAACGAATAATGAGTTTGCTATTTTGGGTGCATTCCAATGCGAGTTATTTCGCGCCCGCAATGAATTTCATCTGATCGACGCCATGAACTTCAGTCTGATGGAGAAAATAAAGCAAGATAGCAGCGATCATGATCTGCGCACAGCAAACGAACTTTGCCTATTTTTGCGCGAAGCGCAGCAAGCTACGCAAACCCCTCGCATCGCCATGGCTTACCAATATGCGCGCTTCGCAAAATCTCCCATTTTACGATTCCTCGTCAGTTCGATGTATATGGAGTTGACGGCTTCGCAAGGTAGAGCACAAGAAGCAGTCGATGCCGCACAAATGGCGCTCACGATCGCCCAAGCCAACAACGATATGTTTCGACAGTCAATCGCCATGAGAGGATTGGCCGCCATCGAATTAGATTATGGCGATAAAGAAGCTGCCTTAGACTATATTGAACAATCGATCGACCTCGCCGAAAATTTTCCGAATCGAAATTTCGAACTTTTGTTTCGCCTCAATCGAGCTAGTATTTTGATCTCGATGAAGCGATTAATGGAAGCTAGGGTCGCGGTAAAACAAGCAGAAGATTTAGCAGAAGAAACGAATAAAGGAATCCCGAAAGAACTTCAAGATCGCAGCATATCTATCATTATTTTGGCAAACGCCATCGAATTAGCCTATCTGGAAGCCGATTACCAAAGTGCGATAAAAAACGCACTCAAGCTCGAAGCTGAGGCGAGCAAAGACAATATCCCTGTCTTGATCGCGTCAGCACAAATGTCGTTCGCCCTAGCATCGATGCGCTTGAACAACGATGCCGCAATGGAAAATCAATTCAAAAAAGCAGTTCAAGTATTTATTGATCTCAAACGTCCAATCGAAGTGCGAGATGGCTATGAAAAACTGGCTGAAGCTCTCGCCGGTATAGGCAGGCACAAAGAAGCCTATCTCGCTATGCAGAAAAAGGACGAATACATCAGCAGCATCGCCAAAGAAAGTCGAAGTCATCGAGCGGAACAAATCCGAGAAACGCTGAAAGTGAATCAGCGTGAAAAAGAATACATCGAACTAAAATTACTCAATACCAAACAGCAAGCCGAAGTCGCCAGCACCAATTTGCGTCTGCAACGCTGGTGGTTATTTGCCGCGCTTTTGGCCTTGGGATTAACCTGGGCTACCCAATTAGTGTGGATGGCGAGAAAACGGAATACGAGTTTGCAACATCTGAACAAAGAACTCGATGATCAACGCCTGCACGATGCCCTGACTGGCTTGGGCAATCGGCGTTATCTTATGCAGCATCAAGATGCACTTTGGAACAACACACTGACGCAAGCAAAACATGGCAAGCACTCAGCGATCTTATTGGTCGATGCCGATCACTTTAAACATATCAATGATCAATACGGTCATGCCGCCGGTGACGCTGCTCTGATCGACATCGCGAAACGACTTAAAGATTGCATACGTGAAACCGACCAATGCGTACGTTGGGGTGGTGAAGAGTTTTTAATCTACATCGACAGCTGCGATCGAGAGCGTATCGAGTCGCTCAGTGCGAGCATCTTGCAAAGCATACGAGGCACCAACTTAATCTATGACAATCAAGAGATATCACTGAGTGTATCGATAGGCTACCTGACGCTTCCTCTTGGGTACGATGATCAGGATCCGTTCAATTTGGAAGACAGCTTTAAATTGGTCGATGCCACGCTCTATTTGGCAAAGCATCTAGGGCGCAACCGTGCCTTAGGCTTACATCAAATTCATCATCACTGTCGCGGAAAAGGCTTGCTAATTCGTGAGCTAGAGGATGCCTGGAGATCTGGAGAGATCGAACTCTCGGTTATAGAGGGTACAAAGTAAACCGTATTCAGGCCACTTCAAGCTACAAGTGATCGAAAAATGCATTCGCGGGGCGAGCAAACATCCCCCTACCCTTTGATTTTCATCAGCATCTTCGTCGCCAGCAGCCTGTCGGGCTTGATTTGCCATGCCTAGCTTGGCTTTTTCGGTTATGTTAACGCCTTCGATTCAAACGCAATTACCGCTTTTCTTTATACACCTAATTTAATAACCGCTTTCAATCGCATTCCAATTTATTCAATTGACAGGAGTATCCATGAGTTTAGATTTTTCAGGTCGCGTTGCCATCGTTACCGGTGCCGGTGGTGGTCTTGGTCGTGAACACGCGCTAGCCCTCGCCAAGCGCGGTGCCAAAGTTGTGGTGAATGACCTCGGCGGTGCGCGTGATGGTTCGGGTAGCTCTGCATCTGCAGCGCAAGCCGTGGTCAATGAAATCATCGCCGCTGGTGGCGAAGCGATTGCGAATAGCGCTTCAGTGACCGATTTCGCGGCTGTACAAGCGATGGTGCAAACGACGATGGATACATGGGGACGCATCGATATCCTGATTAACAATGCCGGAATTTTGCGTGACAAATCCTTCGGCAAAATGGAATTGGACGATTTCAGATTAGTGCTAGAAGTCCACTTAATGGGCGGTGTCCATTGTTGCAAAGCGGTCTGGCCTATCATGGTGGCGCAAAACTATGGCCGCATCATGATGACCACCTCGTCTTCGGGTTTATTCGGCAATTTTGGTCAATCCAATTACAGCGCTGCCAAACTTGGTCTAGTGGGTTTGATGCAAACTTTATCTATCGAAGGCGCTAAACATGATATTCGTGTCAATGCCTTAGCGCCGACCGCAGCGACGCGCATGACCAATGGCCTGTATCCAGAAGCCATGCTCAATGCGATTCAAGCCAGCGATGTCGTGCCGGCGATGTTGGTATTAGCTGCGCAAGACGCACCCAATCGTACGATACTTTGTGCTGGCGCTGGTAGTTTTGAAGCATCGCACATCAGCCTGACGCAAGGTCTTTTTCTCGGTCGCGGCGAGAATGTCGATGATGAATTAATGGCGCGATTACAAGAAGTCAAAAATACGATGAATCAAAGCATTCCTGAAAATGGTATGGCACAAGGCCACCATGAAATCATGGCGGCAATGAGGGCGCATCAAGAAGACTAATCGTCTGTTATTGCAATCAAAAAAGCCGTGCAAAGTTCTGCACGGCTTTTTTTTCTGCTTGAACTCAGTAGTCAAGAGATACCCGCCAAATCTGCAAAGAACATGCTGTAGCCCTGCCTCACTGCAGCAAGTAAAGTCGTTTTAAGCGATAAGTCACACTCTTTCTTGATGTGATCAGCGCCTGTTGTTTTCGACTTATTTCCGCGCGATTAAATACTTGCCATCATCAATCCAATCCTGCAATTTTTGATGTGCGTGGGCTTTTTGCTCTTGTGTTGATGTACGGATGATGCTGGCAATTAATTCTTGCATAGCTTCGCGCGAGGCCTCAGCTTGCGTCTGGCGCTCTGTTTGTTCTACGGATCCGTAACTCGATAAGATCAATCGCTGTACCAACGCTTGCGCCACGTCACGGCTTGGCTTTTCTGTTTGGATTTGTGTCAACAACTGCAAAACGCCACGCTGACGGGCGATGCTGTCTTCAAGCCATTGGGTATAGTTAGCGGGATGTTTTTCGAGGTAGCGAGTAATGATTGTTTCTTGCTCACGGCTGACGCTACCAAGCCATTCATCGGTTTGCTTCATGATCTTTTTTAAAC